>CADBTE010000030.1 GCA_902797455.1 uncultured Planctomycetota bacterium
AATCTCCTGCCGGCGGGCGTTCCAGTGATCCACGTCCGGGGTCTCGGCCTGTTCGTTCCACGTCCCGTAGTACGGGGCGTTTAAGTCGATCCACGTAATGAGCCGGTCCCACGATTCGGCGTCGAGCTGAACACCGTAATGCCCTCCGGCGAGCATTTGGTACAGGTCGGTGGTCTCCGCCGAGAATTCCGCCGGCTTTTGCAGGTGGTAATCCGACTCCAGCCCCGGACGGCGGACGTAACGGTGCAGTTCCGTGTAACTGATCGAAAACCGCCCCGCGTTGGTTCCGTAATGATAACTGCTCGAATAATCGTCGATCCGTTTATCCCCGCGCAGGTCGGCCAGACGGCACTCGGGGTTCCCCGGGGCGGTCTTTTCCCCGTCGTGGCAGCCGACGCAGTAGCGGTCCAGAACCGGCTGAACCTCGCGGGGGAACGAAAAACCGCGCGCCTGGCCGCGCCACGGCGTGATGGTCTTTGTCGAGAGCTTCGCCATATCGTCGGGATTAAAGCTGGCCGGGGAGATGGAGTTTTCCTCCTCGTGGCAGCCGATGCACGAAAGCGTCTCCCCCGGCATCGCGGTCATCCACGAGCGCATCAGCTGAACGGCTTTTCCGTTTTCGTCGAGCGGCTGGACCGCAAACGGCGTATTGGCCGGAACTTGGAAAAGAGCCGCCCCAGACGGTTCGACCGGAACGGTTCCGAGAATCCGCTTAATATCCCACGGGCCGTCGGCCCCGACCACCCCCTGCGGCCCTCCCATTTTTGGGAACAGGTACTCATACGAAATCAGCCGCAGCTGCTTGATCGTCCCGCGCGGAACATCCTTGAGGCCCGGACCCTCGTAAACATCGGCGATAAAGACCGACGCGTCTTCCCGAGAGGTATCGACCCGATCGGCGGGAACCGGAGGTTTCTCTGTCTGGAGAATCGGCGTCGGTTCCAAGAGGGCGAAACCGGGTTTTTGCGCCAGAAGGGTCATATTGTCTTCGGTATCGACCAGATAGATTCCCCACAGCCCCCCCTGATACGGCTGGGCGGCGACGAGGTAGTAATTTTCCGAAAGCGGATACGGATGGAGGAATTTCGGCCACGCCTCGTCGACCAGATTATCGACGATGAGCGTATCGTCGTATTTGGGGTTCGTCCGGGAGGCGACTTTTTTCTCCTTTCCGCAGATGCGCATGACCGCTCCGTCGGTTTCTTTGTGCCCGAGCGCGGTATCGAAGAGAACCATCTCCCCCATGCGCGTCACCCCGTGATGCCCCCCGATGATCGCGACGAATTTGGCCGGCTCGCCCGGAATCGGCCGGGCGTAAAACATCGCGTTCGGCCAGTAGGAGTTGCTTCCGTAAAACGCCCGCTGATTGGTCCCGTCCGGGTTCATCTGAAACAGCAGCCGGGTCGGAACGTGGGGCGAATCGGTATATTCCCACCGCTGATAGAGGATCCGCCCGTCGGCCATCACCGTCGGACACCAGTTATGCTCCTGATCGAACGTCAGGCGGCGAATCGAGCCGTCGGGGTATTTGCGGAAGGTATTCGTGATCCGGTCCCATCCGTTGACGCACGGAACCGCCGCGTAAACCGCCGTCGAGGTAAAGATCAGCGAACCGTCGGCCAGATAACAGCCGTCGTAATGATTCGCTTCCGGCATCGGGGGAATCTGCGGGAGCATTAGTTCCGCCGTCCGCGCGGTGGCCTCCTCGGCCGTCATCGACTCAAGATCGTTTAAGTTGAGCTCAAACAGGTTCCACGCCCGATCCTCCTTCTGGGTCGCCGAAAAAAGAAGACGGTCCGCGTCGAAATGAAGATCCAAATCGCCGAGAAACGTGGGATAATTCGGGTGGAACAGCAGCCGGCTGGCCGGATAATCCTCCGCATCGGCGCCGTCGCCGCGAAGGGTCATCAAAACGAGCGAATCGTCGAAGCCGTTGACATCCAGCGCCGAATTGCTCTGCCAATTCTGCGGCAGGCCCAGATTACCGGCATGGCGCTCGACACAGATCAGCCGATCGAATTCGGCCAGGAGCGGGTTTTTGCGGGCGGCCTCGGAATAAAGCCGAACCAGATCGAAAAATTCCGCCGCGAACGCTTCTTTTCCGGCGCTGTCGTCCGAGCGCAGAAGCTCTTCGAGGGAAGCGAGGCGCTCTTCCCCGGCCCGAAGCGCCTCCTCGATTTTCGAGGCCATCTCCTCGGAAAGCCCCGCGTCGGCCAGTTCTTCCGGCGAGAATCGTTCGTTAAAATCGTCCAACAGTTTTTTGGTCTTCTCGATCAATAGGCGATACCGGGCTTCGGACAGGACAAAGATCGAGCCGTCCACCAGCGAGGCGTCCGCGTCCGGGCTGACACGCACCAGCCGAACCGCCAGCTGCGCCGGTTCAGCTTTCGATTCTTCCTCGAGGAACATCGAGGCGGTATAGGTCAGTTCGTCCTGAATATCCGGCAGGAACTCACCTTCGCTGGCGGGACCGCTGAGCGTTTCCAGGCGATAATCCTCTTTGGGGGCCAGCGCCACGGCGGTTTCCGAGGCGAAATGATCAGCGAAAACACCCCCCGATTCTCCTTTTTTGCGGCGGTCGCGCGAAATTTCGTCGTACCAGCCCGCGTTCCATGGGAAGGGGCGTTCGTGTTCGACGCCGTCGACAATCGCCTTTTCCTTGGCCCTGGGACGGGGAAGATCCCACGCGGGGGCGTCAAACAGCGGCTCGATTTTGATCGCGCAGATATGCGGGATACATTCATCGCGGCTGATCTTCAGCGTATGAAGGCCGGCCGACAAACGGCATTGCACCACCGGCCGCCACTGGGCCGTCGACGTCTGCCATGAGCCGGTCACCTCCCCGAGAACATTGCGGACCACCAGATCGTCGTCGATCCCGAAATTGACCGGGCGCGACTCCTGTGCCGCCACAAGAATCGAGATCGCGTAAGAACCGTCCGCGGGAAACGATACGTCATATTGAGCGAAGTCACTCGTTTCCCCCTGCTGGTGAAAAACGCAGGTGTACCGGTCCGAATAGCCGCCTCCCGACAGAAGATTCCCCCGGTCGAACCAGTCGGCCCGAATAGTGAACTCCGCTCCCCGAAGAGGGGTTCCCCTTCCGAGCAAAAGGAAAACTGAAACGAACCCACACAAAAGGGCCGCCGAACGGAACAGTTTCTTTTTCATCGCGCCGATCTTCGTTCTCATCATTCGTGCTTGTGGGATATCCGCGGGCGGTCCTTGCCGCAAAACCGCTGTGTTCGTTCCCCGAACGTTCCGCATTATAACAGGAACCGGCACCGTTCTCAAATCAGACGCGCTGAACTCGATATTTGTCCCGTGCCGCGGTTCCCGGGCATTGTTCATGGCGAGATAAATTTTTGGCTCTTTTTCCGCTTGGGAAATACCTTGACGGGATATTATCCGTTATACTAGGGGAGGTGCCGCGTTCCCCCCCCCTTGGTTCAGGCAAGACAGTGAAAAAGAGTATGGCCGATTCCCCCAACGAGAAAAAAACGATCCGTTTCCGCTGCCCGCAGTGTACGCGGTCACTGAAGGTCGACGCGTCGCAGGCCGGGCAGAAGGTCCTCTGTCCGGTCTGCTACCGTGAGCTGATCGTTCCGGCTCAAAGCCAGCCCGATCGGAGGCAGGCCGCCCCCGGCATGCTCTACGGGGTCGATTCCGCCCCGCGCGACAACCGGCAGTTGCGCGAGCGGTTCGCCTACGCCTCGGTTCACTGTCCGGTCTGCTACACCGATGTGGCGGTGACCAAATCGCAGATCAACACCACGATCGAGTGTCCCGACTGCGGAACCAAGCTCCCGGTCACCCAGCAGGCCTTCGACGAGGGGAAAGCTCGTCAGGAACAGCTGCGCCGGCATCAAAGCCCGATCGACCCGCGCCGGGGGGAAAGCGGCTCATCCGGCGGTGATATCTACGGGGTTCGAAGCGGCGAGACCCCAAGCGGCGATGACCGGCGCGGCGGTGAAGATCTCATCCCGGTCTACTGCACACTGTGCGGGACGCTGATGTACGCGCGCCCCAGTCAGATCGGGACCGAGCTGACCTGTCCCGACTGCGAGACCAAAGTCGTGGTGAAACCGCCGGTCAAACTCCCCCCGGATACCAAATTCCCGCGAAGCACGGGAGGCGAGGTCTACGGCTTAAGCGCCAACCCCCAGGGATACAGCCAGCCGCCCAAGGGGGGAGACGCCCCGCCAAGCGATTTGGTCCCCGTCCGCTGCCCCCTGTGCGAGACGCTCCTCTACGCGAAAAAAAGCCAGATCGGCAGAAAGATGCGCTGTCCCGACTGCGGGACCGAGATCCCGATCTGCGATTTGACTATTGACCAAAAGCTCGCCGCCCAAAAAATCGAACCGACGATGACCGGCGGGTACAATCTTGGGCCCGCTCCGGCCGGACTGCTCCCAAATCTTGATCCCCCCGGCAGTGTCCCTCCGCCGATTCCCCACGCTCTGGCCTCGAGCAACCCCAACACGAGCTATGTCCCCCGGTACTCGGCCCGTCCTCAAAGCGCCAAGCGAAAAGAGGACGCCGACTTTCGCCGGTGGGCGCACGAGCAATCGACGGAAAAACCCGCCGAGAAGAAAAAAAAGAGAAAGATCGCCAAAAAAGAGGGCGCCGAGGAATACAACGGCTGGATTCCAAAACTCGACGACCGGGGAAATGTCATCCTGACCTTCCCTCCCCCGCCCCGCTGGCCGATGGCGCCGTCGCTCTTCGCCCCGATGTTTGACGGGATGTTCTGGATTCAATGGATCGGACCGAGCGTTCTGGTGGTCATCTCCTGGCTGACCTTCCGGCTTCTTCAGGGCGTATTCAAAAACGGCCTGAATTCCGTCAATGCGATGTTTTCCTTCATATTGCTCGGAATCGCTATGGGTGCGGTCGTCGCGTTGGCTTTTTCGGCGCGCGGCGCGGCGATCAACCTGATATCGGAATTCAACGCCCTGGCCAACGGACAAAAACGTGTCCGAGAGTGGGAAGAGACAACAATCATCGACGGGTTCATCGTTTTGATCCGTCTGATGGTGATTGAGTTATTCGTCATCTTTCCGACGATCCTGTGCGCCCGATTCGGAATCCATCCGGTGATCTTGGGGGCGATCGCCTACGCCTCGCAGATTCTGTTCTTCCCCGTGGCGTTTCTCTCGACACTCTACTCGGGGCATTTCGCCGTCCCGTTCAACGCGGAGGTGATCGGCGCCCTGCTGCGCCGATTCGGCTCCTGGCTGGCCTTCTGCTTCTGGTCGGTCTTGATCACCGTCCCGTTTTTTCTCTTCTTCTTTTGGGCCGTGAACAAGCCGTTCGGAACCTGGAGCATCGCGGCGCTGCTGCCGTTTCCGCTCCCGATTTACACCGTCCCTCTGTGCCGGCTCGGGTGGGTCGTCTGCGCCTGTCTCAGGGAAGAAGAGTAAAGCGGCGGCTTCTTTTACAGCTCCGAAAGCGTCTGGCAGAGGGTATCGACGGTGAACAGGCCGCGCAAAATCCGCGGGGGCTGCCCGCCGCCGGGGAAGATCATCACCACCGGAACCTGCTCCCCGCCGTATTGGCGCAGCAGCTCCCCGACCTGGCGGCCGTCCTGGCTGGCGTCCCGGCTGGTCCAGTCGGCGGTCATCGTCACGATCTTTTTCTCGGCAATGATCTGCTCCACACGCGGATGATGGAGAACCGTCGACTCTAATACCTTGCAGTTCATGCACCAATCGGCGGTGAAATCGACCAGGACGATTTTTCCGGCGGCAAGCTCTTGGTCGAGCCGCTCACGCGAGAAGAGAATCCAGTCGTTTTGCTCCAGTTCCCCGGCGCGCGAGGCCCGAATCGCCCAGCGCCGCAGCTTTCCCCGCACGGCGTTCTCCAGCGTATAGCGCGACAGCTCGGGAGACACTCCCTGTTTGGGCGGAAGGGGGATCGTGAACGAAAGAAAAATCGTCGCGGCCAAGATCACCAGCGCCGTGATCACCTTTCCAGCGTTGACATGAAACAGGCCGTACTCGTCGGGGTGCCACAGATACCAGCAGACGAACCAAAGGGCGAACAACAGCGCCAGCGTCGAGAGGACCAGCTCGATCGGCATGGAAAAGAGGATCCAGATCACCGCGCCGAGGAGGACAAACCCCATGATGTTCCTAAAACGCTCGGTCCACGGTCCCGGTTTCGGCAGGAAGCGCAGCAGTTCGGGGAAGGCGCCGATGACCAGATAGGGGAACGCCATCCCCAGTCCGATCACCAGATAGACCGTCAGGGCCATCGCGGCGCGCCCCTGCTGAATCATCGAATCGGTCCAGACCAGGACGGGGCTTAAAAGCGGCGCGCCGCAGGGGATCGCCAACAGCGTGGTGATCACCCCTTTGAAGACCGCGCCGAAGGCCCCTTCGCGGCGGGCCAGCTCGCTGGAGCGCTGCCCGCCTAAGAAGGCGGGCAGCGGAATCTCCCAGACCCCCATCAGGTTCAGCGCCATCACGAAGACGATCCCCCCCATAATGATCTGGAACAGACCGTAGGTAAACAGGTACGAAAGCCCGACGCTCATCAGCGCCAGCGTGGCGAAGACCAGTAAAATCCCCAGCGCGTACCAGACGTTCAGCGTAAAGGCGCGGGAGCGGCTGTGTCCGGCCTGCTCGAAGAAACCGATGATCTTCAGCCCGATCACCGGCAGAACACACGGCATGATATTGAGGATCATCCCGCCGAAAAAGGCGAGGAGCAGATCGTAGAGAAGGTTCCGGCCAAACCCGGTCCGCTCGGCTTCGGCCGCCGAGGCGCTTTTGCCCTGCGGCGAGACATCCGGCCGCTGGAGGGAGTCCTCTTTCGGTGCCGTATTCTCTTCGTTCGGCGCCGCCGTTTCTTTGTTCAGCGCCGCGAGGCAGGCAGTGATATCGCGTTCGGCATCGAACTCAAACGAAATCTCCCCGCGCAACGGAGCGCAGTTATTGTCGTCGCAGCAAAGGGCGTCGATCTTGCCGGTGATCGTCTCAGCCAAGGCGCCGAGATCGTCCGCCGTTCCAAACAGCGGGGCGGCGAAGAGAATCTCGCCGGTGAGTTCCTCGAGGGTATTCCCCATAAACGGGACCATCTCCGGCCGGCTGACATCGACAAAATCCCCCGCCGTCCAGCCGTCGGGAAGCGTGACGCGCAGTTTCGTCGGGTACCCGCCGGAGACCTTCGGCTGTGTCGTCGTATAGATATGGAACCCGTCGTCCAGCGATAACTCCACGACCAAAAGGCCGACGGCGTTCCCTTCCGGAAGAACCAGCGCCGCGTCCGGCAGGGGGACGATCTTCCCCTGCGGCCCGGAGGCAACCCCCTCGAACGCCCCCAGGCGAACGAGGAAGAGGAACATCACAACAAGGAAAGCGGGGAGAGACTTTTTCATTGATCGACGATCCAAACTATTTTATTTTTCGAGGGTCGGGCGGCCGTATTGTGAATCGTGTCGCTATTCAACGGAATTCGCGATTTTATAGTATTTGCCGAACGTCACCTTCGGGAACTGCTCGGTAAACAGAGCCGCCCGAAGAATTTTCCCCCGGTCGGACTCCGTCAGCCGACGAACCAGCTGATGCTCGGACTGATACTGGATCATCTTCGCGAAGAGCCATTTCCCCTTCGGGTAAACCGACAGAGTGATCTTGGCGGGAAAGCGTTTCTCCTCCCGAAGGGTCTCGTTGACCTTGATTCGCGCCAGCGGGGTGAGGGTTCCCGGATTGAGGTAGACGTTCAGCAGGGAGTAGGCGTTGGAGAAATCAAAGTAGTCGCGGACCAGCCGCTCGTCCTCGAAGCGGCGGGTCTCGATACTGTAGTCGATCCACTTGCTTTGAAACAGCATTTCGCCAAGCTCGTCCCGCCGCGCGACGGAGAACTCGGGGTGGAGCATAAACAAATAGAAACGATCCCCCTCCTCGGTCAGACGGCTGTGAATATTGGCCATAAATTGGTCGATATCCGACTGGAGAAGCTCGGTGCGGATCCGATGGATAGGATCGATCAGGGAAAACCGCTCGGCCTGACGATCGTAGATAATGATCTCGCCGTTTTCACCGACAAAGTCGAAGACCTGATTCTCGCTGAAGATGGTCGACGACTTAATGGTGACAACCTCGTCGTCGTGACGAATCGTCAGGGTATTATCGATCCGGAAGTGACTTAACTCATCGTCATCCGCGGCGAAGAGAACCACCGCTCGGCAGAACAACGCCAGGAACCCGACAGATAGAAGCCAACGGGACATAGGAGTAATAAGCCTCCCTACTTACTGGGAAATGCCTGTCGTGACACAAACGCCGACTTTCGCGTCCTTCCTTAGCGCGAAAGGCGGCGTCGAAACACAAGCGGCCGCGGCCGGAATTTATTTGGGGGCCAGGGTGCAGTTGATCTTTTTCCCCATCTGCTTCGCGGGGGACTCGACCTTAGCGACATCTTCGAGTTGAGCGACAATCGACTCCATGAGCTTCATCCCCTCGGCCGAGTACATCACCTCACGGCCCTTGAAGCTGATCGTCAGGAGAACTTTCTCTTTCTTCGTCAGGAATTCGCGGGCCTTATTCACCTTGACCAGCATATCGTGTTCGCCGGTCTTCGGCCGCAAACGGAGCTCTTTGATACGGTTCTTGGAAGCGTTCGGCTTGACGGCCTTTTTCTTTTGTTCGTACTTGAATTTGCCGTAGTCCAGGATACGGCAGACCGGCGGCTTGCTGTCGGGAGCGACTTCGACAAGGTCCATCCCCGCGTTTCGAGCCGCGGCAAGCGCCTCGCTGGAGGACATCACGCCAAGTTGCTGACCGTCTTCGGCGATCACGCGAACCTGGGGCGCGCGAATCATCTCGTTCACTCGGTGTGTATTGGTGTTGTTTCTCCTTAACCTGGGATCCGTGGGATTGGGCTGAACCATGCTGTTTTGCGATCTCTCCTTTTTTGTTGGGGCTTTTGCGCTGTTTTCTTTCCAGGCGGGGTAACCGTGCCGGCAAACCAGCCGCTTCGGCGCGGCGGCCGGCGAAGAAAACAGTCTGAATTTTGGTCCGCGCCGAAAGGGGCACAGACCAAACCACTAGGATTATAGCCAAATACTTTTTGATTTACAAGCGTTTTTTTACCGAAAAAACGGCGTATCCGCTATCCCTCGCCGGAGCGTTCTTCTAAAACAAAAGAAGCCGCCTCGCCGCCGGTGTGTGCGTCGGTATCCTCGCGGCCCCGCGCCTCTTCCTCGCGCATCTTCTTCTCGATGATCTCGGTAAAACCGGGGAAGTGGTAAAAACGCTCGTCGTGCTGGGTGAACAAAAGGCGGATCACGACAATCTGCTGCTCGAAGTCCCCCGCCCCTTGAGCGAAGAAGTAGTGCCCCAGGCCCGACTGGCGGGTGCTGTCCGGCCCGATCACCAGGAACTGCCCGGGACGCAGCGGAAGATGGCAGGTCAATTCGTCGAATGTCTTGGTCGGCTGATCGACGCCGCGGAACATCTGGCTGTACTTGTATTTCGTGACAATTTGGGGTTCTCCGAAGGTCAGGAACGGCGTGATCTCGAACGAGACCGAACCGTCGGGGACAGGACGGATCATCACCGAAAGTTTCGTCTCGGCGTTCTGGTAGACCTTCCCCATCACCCCGCCGGGGCCGTTCGATAAGACAGGGATTTTTTCAACCGGTTCGTCCAGTGTGGCAATCACGCATTTATTCCCGGGACGAAGGGTCTCGACCTTCGAGAGGGTCACCGGCCGAGAGGTATCGGTGTCGGTGGGAAGGTTCTCCTCGACCGTCTGGCGCAGAGCCCGCCCTTTGAGGGACATCAGCGTCGACAGCGACTCGGGGATGGTCGCGCCCAGGATACCGGCGCGGATCCCGTTTTCGGTCAGCCGGGCGCAGGTCTCGGGATCGACTTCCTGTTCATCGACATCACCCCAGAGCTCCTCCAGGAGAGCCCGTTCCTGGTAGGGAACACGGATCATCAGAACATCGAACGTCACCGCGTCGGGGGGAAGATTATTCTTCAACAAGGGGGATGAGATCGTCTTATCGGCCGGTTTCGAGACGCTGTGCTCCACGAGGGCGCCGCACCCCGCGGCCATCGCCGCGAGGAGTGCCGCCAGAAGCACCCCGATCCGGTAAAAACCACCCACGCGTTCTTTTATCCTTCGCGGCCCCGCCGCCTAATACAATCCCACACTTTCCCCCCCGCGCGGGAGGTTAGGGAATTTCGCGCGCGGCGTCAATATGAAAACAAGGGGCTCTCCGCGCCAAA
>CADBTE010000031.1 GCA_902797455.1 uncultured Planctomycetota bacterium
CGTCATCGCGATCATCGGCATCTTGATCGGACTGCTCCTCCCGGCGGTCCAGGCGGCCCGTGAGGCGGCCCGCCGCATGAAGTGCACGAACAATCTCAAGCAGATCGGTCTGGCGATGCACAACTACGCCGACGTCTACGGTGAATATTTCCCGGCCGGTCTGATGCCGTTCGCGCACTGGCGCGCCCGAGCCGGCGCCATTGCCGCGCTGACCCCCTACATGGAAATGACCCAGGCCTGGGACGCTTTCCAGGGAGTTGCCGATGCCGCCAAGTCCTTTGGTATCAATGATGCCCTGTGCGCGAGCGGATCTGACGTCGGTGTTGCCGGTCCCGCTCTTGCTGCTGGTGCCCTTGGTGCTAATCTGCCTCAGTACGCCCGGGTTTGCGCTCGTTTGTTCGAGGCCTTCAAGGGGCCCTATCCCGGTCTGGTCTGCCCGTCCGACGGCAACGCCGCCTCACCGTACCTGATGGGTTCGACTTCCAGTCCCAACACCGACAGCTGGGGGTTCGACGGTCCTCAGGGCTGTCTGTCCGTCTATTCCATGGTCGGCATTTCCGGCTGCAACGACTGCTATGTCGCGCACCTGAGCTACTGTTCCTGCATGGGGGACGCGATGTACGGTATCAATGCTTTCCCCCAAGAGATCTACGCTTATGACTGGGCTTACGGGGAAACCGGCGACTGCCGCAGCTCCGCGATGGGGCAGCGCGGTCTGTTTATGCCGGGCTTGGTCGGCAAGCGTCTTTCCTCGATCACCGACGGGACGAGCAATACCATCGCCTTCAGCGAAATGGTCTGCGCCAACAATCAGACCCCGTTCCGCGGCGACGCCATTAAGTCGACGAACATCAAGGGGGGGGTCGCCAACCTGCAGTCTTCCAACGGCGCGTTCTTCACCCTGAATTCCGGCAACGTTCATGACGGCGTCAGCGCGTTCAACCCGTCGGTCTGTCTGAGCGCCGCCAAAGATCCGTACGATCAGCATAAGATCGGCACCGATACCGCCTGGTCGTGGCGCGGTCAGCTGTGGTTCACCGGTTTCTCGGTCGACGCCCGCTTCAGCACCATTCTTCCGCCGAACTCCCCCAACTGTGTCTGGGGCCCAACGGGTGGCTCCAATGGCTGGGAGCACCACATCGGAACGATCTCGGCTCAGTCGAATCACCCGGGCGGCGTGAACGTCGCGATGGCTGACGGTTCCTGCCATTTCGTCAGCGACGGGGTCGATTGGACCAGCAACTCCGTGGGTGTCTCCGTCGCGGGGAGCCACGCTCCGCGGACCGAGGGGGCCAGTCTCTACGGTATCTGGGGCGCCATGGGCACCCCGTGCGGCGGCGAGAGCAGGGCTCTGTAAGAAGCGCGCCCGCGGCTGAGGTAGTTTAACGAAATCGCAAAGCCCCGTTTTGTACGCAAGACGGGGCTTTTGTCTGTTGTTTTTAGAAAGACAGGAATCCATGAAAAGAGCCCTTATTGCCCTGTGTTGTTTGGCTGCCGCGGCTGTGGTCGGCTGCGGTCCGAAGCTCCCCGATGGGATGCCGAAACTTTATCCGACGGCGGTGACCATCACCAGCGATGGTCAGCCGGTGCCCGACGCGCCGGTCCAGGCGTTTATGCCCGGTTTTACCTGGCCGATCGCCGGTGTGACCGATGCCAGCGGCCGTGCCGTATTGAGTGTTCAGGGTCAGTTCCCGGGCGCTCCCGCCGGCGAGCTGACCGTCACGGTGCGGAAGCTCCGCATTGTCGACGGTCCGACGAAACAGGCACAGCCCGACCCGCCGGAGGACTACGGTGAGCATCTTGCCTGGAGCGCTCAGGTCCAGGCGGAGGAGGAGCAGTTCCTCCTTGGCGGCGAGGAGTACACCGACGCCGAGAATTCCCCGCTGAAGATCACGGTTGTCAAGGGAAAGAACGATCTGTCGCTCGAAATCCCCTCCGACGAGGTTCAGATCAAGTTCGCGACGAAGTGAGTGTCACTTTCCGACTGTTTCACCCTCTGGGAACAAAAAAAGACGCGCCTTTTGGGCGCGTCTTTTTTTGTTCTCTCTCCCCGTGGGCAGATAAGCCGGGATTTGCGTTTGTCAGATATCGTACACCCCCGGAACCGGAATCGGATACAGGCCGTTTTCCAGCGGCGTCACCGGCGGCTCCATATCGAACGAGATATCCTCATCGTCCGCCGGGCCGAAGGTGAACTTGCTGTCGAACAGCTCCTGCCAGTTGACCCGCTTGCCGGTCATGCAGGCGACCTCGCCGCAGATAGCGGTCATCGTCGAGCGGGCCATTCTGGGACCGTCGTTGATCGGCTTTCCATCGAGGATGGAGTTGATCATCTCGTAATGCTCCTGGACGTACATATCACGCTCACGCCCGTGATCGGGTTTCCAGGTCACGTTCCCCTTAAGGTCAGTGAAGTACGGGGTTCCCGTGGCGCAGAAGTGGCAGCGTCCCTTCGTCCCGAAGAAGACATCGAGATTCGAGGTGTGGCAGCCCGAAGCGGTCCGGTTCATTCCGAAGATCCGACGGCCGTCGGCGTATTCCCAAATCGCGCCGTTGTGGTCGAACAAATTTCCCAACTCGGGGATGAACTCGGTGGAACGCCCGCCGATCCCGTAGGTCGACTCCGGAAGCTCGTCGTTGAGCGCCCAAAGGACCGAGTCGATATTGTGCAGGAGCGACTGAAGAATATCGTCGCCGGTGAGCCAGCCGAAATGGTACCAGTTGCGGAACTGGTATTCGATCTCGCTCCACCCCTCCTGGCGCTTGTTCAGCGAGTAGGGGGTACGGATGTAGTCGGACTGGGCGGCGGTGATCTCACCGATCTCACCGTCTTTGATTCGAGCGACCGCCTCTTGACGAAGGGTATCGTAGCGGTAGCACAGGCCGGAGACAAACGCGGTCTTGTTCTCCTCGGCGATCGCCGCCGCCTCTAAGATGCGGTGAACCCCGAGGGCGTCGATTCCGTGCGGCTTTTCCACAAAGACGTGCTTTCCCGCCTTAACGGCGTTCAGAGCGTAGAAGGGATGGAACCGGCTGGCGCAGGCGATTAAGACGACATCGGCGCTTTCGATCACCCCTTGGTAGGCATTAAAGCCGGTGAAGAGCCGCTCGTCGGGGACGTCGACACGATCGCCGAAGGCTTCCGATACCGCCTCGCGAGCCACGACAGCCCGATCTTCGAACAGTTCCCCCATGGCGACCAGCTTGGTGTTGGGGACAGCGTCCAGGGCATTGCGGCTGGCGCCCATGCCTCGGCCGCCGCAGCCGATGATACCGAAACGAATCTGGTCACTTCCGGCGGCGTGCGCGCCCTGGGCGACCGACAGCGCGGCTCCGGCCGCGGCCGAGGCCTGTAAAAAATGGCGACGGGACAGTTTGTTCGACATAGCGATACCTCTTGCGTGGTTTTGTCGTGCGGAAATGAAGTAACAACCAAGCATTAGTGTATCGAAGCGAAAGTCAAATGTCAAACGTTTTTGTCCTTCCATAAAATTTTCCCAACTCCTCTACAAATCGACTGTTCGTTGTGCTACAATCCCAGACGGGTGAACAGTTCCCGCAAAACGTGTTTTTTAAGCTGCTTCCCGCCTAAGGAGTACCTATGCATTGTCGTTTTCTCGCCAAGGCGCTGCTGATCGCGGCACTGGTCCTGGTCTTCCCGCGTCTGTACGGCGCCGAGATCACGCTTTCCACCGAAACATGGCCTCATTCGCCGGAAGGATTCAGCCAGATGCAGTGGCGTGTCCTTGAAAAAGCCGATGAGAACCTCCTTTCTTTTAGCGGCGGGGGAATAATTGCCGCTGAGCGGTTCGACGACACACAGACCGGCAGCGGTCTTGGCGCGCTGACCGATAAAGACTGCGCTCGTTTCGGCGACGCGCGGCGCGTTTGGGTCAATAAGTCCCAGCCGGCGACCATTACCTTTTATCTGGGCGCTGCGCGTTCGATTCGTCAGGTGCGTGTCTTCACCGCCAACGATGATTCCCGCGCCAACCAAGATTACGAGGCGCGCTTTGTCAATAACTCCGCCGCGCCGGGACAAACTCCCTCGTTCGACAACGCCAAAGTTTTATCGACCGGCGACACCATCATCGGGCCGAACGCCGGCGAGATGATGAGCTGCTTCTCTCGCGAGGGGGGGAACCTCTTCGACGAAAAGTACGATTGGGTTCAGTTCACCTTCTGGCCGACCGGTCTCGACGGTCAGAACACCGCCGGACAGCCCGCCAAACAAGATCGCCCGGAGGGGTGGTCCTGCGCGCTGGTCGAGATCCAGGTCCTGATGGACTTAAACGACGAGGGACTCTTCGCCTCGGACAGTGAGAAACAACGGTGGCTCCAAGAGCGCAATCGCCTTTTCTTCGAGCGCGGGGCTGATACGCTCGGTTATGAAATGTCGTTCGCTTTGCGTCATCTCGACTCTCTCCCGATGGCGGTGGAAGATATGATCGAGCGCTTCGGCGACGACTTTGACCCGAAAGATTATCTCCAGCGCTGCGCCTCTTTTAAGGAACAGTTCGCCCAGGTCACCCCTGACGATGCCGAGGGGTTCAAAGAGCTGATCGGCCAATACGCCGATTTCCGCCGCGAGGTGCTTCTTTCCAACCCGCTTCTGGACGATTTTGACGAAATCCTTATGCGCGAAAGCGATGTCTTGGCGCTGGAACAAAACTGGATGTCGAACGCCACCCGTCCGAAGCAGGAGTACGTCGACTCGCTTGTGGCGATTAACCCCCGCTCCGGCGCCAAAAGGGTGATCCTCGATCGTGGTCCGAAAAATTCGTTCGTCGGCGACCTGTGTCTCCATTGGGACGGCGATAAATGCCTGATGACCGGTCTGTCGGAGAACAACACCTGGCAGGTTTTCCAATGCGATCTGACCAGCGGCGCCGTTTCCCAGGTGACCCCCGATATGGGGGGGGATGTCGATAACGTCGAGGGGTGCTATGTTCCCGACGGATCGACGATTTTTGTTTCCAGCGCCTCGATGATGGGGGTGCCTTGCATCGGCGGAAGCGGCCTGGTCGGCAATATCTACCGAATGGAGGCCGACGGCAAGACGGTCCGTCAGCTCACCTTCGAGCAGGACCAAGACTGGTGCCCGACGATCCTCCCGAATGGCCGAATCCTCTACCTCCGCTGGGAATACGTTGATACGCCGCACTACTTCGCCCGAATCCTCTTTACGATGAACCCCGACGGAACAAACCAGGTGGAGCACTACGGCAGCGGTTCGTTCTGGCCGAACTCGCTGTTCTACTGCAAGCCGATTCCGGGTCAGTCGTCGAAATTCGTCGGAATCGTCTCCGGTCACCACGGTTTGGCGCGTGAAGGCGAGCTTGTCGTCTTCGATCCCGCGCTGGGGCGTCAAGAGACAGCCGGCGTGGTTCAGCGGATTCCCGGCCATGGCCAGACTGTCGAACCGACGATTGCCGACCAGCTGGTCGCCGACTCGTGGCCTCGCTTCCTCTTCCCCTATCCGCTGGATGACACCTACTTCCTCACCTGCAGCGCGATGGACAACGGCAGCCAGTGGGAAATCTACCTGGTTGACCTGTTCGACAACATGCTGAAGATCTGCTCCGTCCCGGGACGCCATCTCACCGAGCCGATCCCGCTTATGGAGCGGGAGGCCCCCCAGGTGATTAAAAAGCGTACGGTCGACGGCGCCAAAGACGCGAAGGTCTTTATCACCGATATGTATTTCGGCCAGGGGCTTCCCGATGTCCCGGTCGGAACGGTCAAGACGCTGCGTCTGTTCGCCTACAGCTACGGCTACCGCGGTATTGGCGGTCACGACATCCACGGGATGGAGAGCTGCTGGGACGGCCGCCGTATTCTCGGCGAGGTTCCGGTCTTCCCCGACGGTTCGGCTACCTTTAAGATTCCCGCCAATACGCCGATCTCCATCCAGCCGCTGGATGAGAACGGCGCGGCGGTCCAGCTGATGCGCTCCTGGTTCGTCGGTATGCCGGGCGAGTCTGAAAGCTGCATCGGCTGCCACGAGACGCAGAACAGCGCCTCCCCTGGCAAGCTGACCGAGGCGCGCAACGCCGAGCCGGTCGACATCACGCCGTTCTACGGCCCCGAGCGCCCCTTCACCTTTGAGGGAGAGGTTCAGCCGGTTCTCGACCGTTATTGCGTTGGCTGCCACGATGGGAGCCAGCCGGATCGCCCGAACTTCGCCGACACCAGCGAAGGGCCGCGGCATTTCTCCAAGGCGTACCACGCCCTGATGCCGTATGTCCGCCGTCCGGGCCCGGAGAGTGATATCCATACCTTCAAGCCGATGGAATACCACGTCTCTACCAGCGAGTTGATCCAGATGCTCGAGAAAGGCCACCACAACGTCAAACTCGATTCGGATGCCCTTCGGCACCTTTACTGCTGGATCGACCTGAATGTTCCCTATTTCGGCACCTGGACCGAAATCGCCGAGGCCAACAGCGGTCAAAAGGGGACCGACCCGCTCAAGGGGGTGAGTGACCGTTACGTCGATCTGCGCAACCTCTACGCCGACGCGGGGAAAAACTACGAGTCCGATTCGTACCGCTTCGAAAAAGAGAAGAAACCGGTTGAGTTCCTCGCTCCCGAAGAGGTTCCGGAACCGGACCGCAGCGCTCCGGCGGTCGCCAACTGGCCGTTTACGGTGAACGATCAGCCCGAAAAGCGAACGATCACCGTTGATGATGTTTCGTTCGATATGGTGAAGATCCCCGCCGGTTCGTTCGTGATGGGCGATGAGGAAGGGTTCCTCGATGAACTCCCGCGCTGCGCCGCGACGATCGACAAACCGTTCTGGATGATGACCACCGAGGTGACCAACGCGCTGTACCGGCTCTTCGACGCGGAGCACGACAGCCGATTCATCGATCAGTGGAATAAAGACCACAATACCCCGGGTTATCCGGCCAATAAGCCGGAGCAGCCGGTCATCCGAATCTCCTGGAACCGCGCCGTCGATTTCTGCGCTTGGCTCAGTGAGAAGACCGGGAAGCATTTCCGCCTCCCGACCGAGGCCGAGTGGGAATGGGCCGCGCGCGGCGGCAGCGATTCTCCGATGTGGTACGGCGCGCTGGATACCGACTTTGGTACCTTAGAGAACCTTTCCGACGATAGCACGCGGCTGTTTGTCGTCGCGGGGGTCAGTCCCGAGGCGGTTCCGCACCAAGATTGGGAAGCGTTTTTCCCGCGGGCCAACGGAATCAACGATGGGAATTTCATCGCCCAGGCCGTTGGGCAGTACAAGCCGAATCCGTTTGGGCTCTGCGATATTCTGGGAAGTGTCTGCGAGTGGACCGCTTCTGATTACCGTCCGTACCCGTATAAGGCCGACGACGGCCGCAACGCCGGTGACCAGAATCAGCGCAAGGTCGCCCGCGGCGGTTCGTGGGCCGATCGCCCGAAGTGGGCCCGCTGCGGTGTCCGTAAACCGTATCAGCCGTGGCAGCCGGTCTACAACGTCGGTATTCGCGCGGTCTGTGACGACGAGTAAATACTTCCGGCCAAACGCTTTCCACTCGGTACAAAGAAAGGGTTTTTCCTATGTCCTCTGTCTCCAGACGTGATTTTCTCAAGAGCGGTTCTCTCGGCACCGGCGCGCTTTTCGGCTCGGGGCTTTTCTCCTCGGGGACCTATGGAGCGATTGACCCGAACGGCAAGCCGGCGATCCTCGGCGGCGACGCTCCTTCGTACGATGCCGGGCCGGCCTGGCCGCCGCTGCTCGGCGATGAGCTCCAGCGGCTCGAGTCGGTCCTCCAATCCCGTCTTTGGTGCCGTTCCGGGCAGCCCCAGTGCGTGACGAACGATTTCGAGGCCGCTTTCGCCGAGCATTGCGGCGCGAAACACTGTGTCGCCGTCAACTCGGGGACCAGTGCCCTGATCTGCACTCTTTCGGCGTTGGAACTCGGTCCGGGCGACGAGGTTATCACCTCGCCGTACACCTTTGTCGCGACGATCAACTGCATTATCAGCCACTACGCCCTCCCCGTACTGGCCGATGTCGATGTCGAATCGTTCCAGGTTTGCCCGAAGGCCGCCGAGAAGCTGATCAACGACAATACCCGCGTTCTTCTGCCGGTTCATATCGGCGGTAATCCTCCGAAGATGGACAGCTTCCTGGCCCTGAGCCAGCAATACAACATCCCGGTCGTCGAGGACGCCTGCCAGGCGCACCTGGCCCGCTACAACGGGAAGTACGTCGGAACCCTTGGCAAGGCGGGCTGTTTCAGCATGCAGGTGACCAAAAACATCGCCTGCGGCGACGGCGGCGCGATCCTCACCGACGACGACGCTCTGGCCGAGCGCCTCTTTAAGATCCATTCCAACGGCCGGTCACAGGGGACCGCCGGGTTCGATTTCCGGTACGAACCTCTCCACGCGGGGAACTACCGCATGACCGGTTTCCAGGCGGCTTTGCTGCTCTCGCAGCTGGCAACGGCCCAGCAGCGCCACGCGATCCGCAACGAAAACGCGCTCTATCTTTCGTCGCTGCTTCGTGAAATCCCGGGTGTCTATCCTCAGAAGATCTATGACGGCGCCGAAAGCGCGTGGCACCTGTATATGTTCCGCATTGTTCCCGAAGAGTTCGGCTGCTCGCGTGACGCCGCTGTGCAGGCGCTGTGCGCCGAGGGCATCTCCTGCTACGGCGGGTATGGCACGGGCGATTGGGTCAACTACATCAAGAGTATCTACAGTACCCCCGCCGCCCGGCGCGTCTACTCAGAAAAGGCGCTCGATGACTGGGCCGAGAGAATCCAGCTGCCGAACCTCGAGAGGCTCTGCTGCGAAGCGGTCTGGTTCGGTCAGGCCCAGATGCTTGCCCCGAAAGAAAATATGGACATCATCGCCGATTGCCTTCGGAGAATCCAGAAGAACGCCGCGGATATCGCCGCGAACGTGTAAGAAGATCATCTGACCTTTAGACACGTCCAGAGAAAAAGCCAGCCGATCGGCTGGCTTTTTTTATTCACCCGTGAAGGGGTACACTAGAAACGGCGGCCATCCGCCCGAAGGACCTTTTTGACATCGGCCAGAACGTCTTTCGGGAGAATTCCCTCCAGCTGCTCGACGATCGAGCGGTTGATCCTGCTCTCCAGCTTCTTCTCGATGAAGAAGAAAACCAGCATCACCCCCAGCAGGCAGTAGCCGACGATGATCGTCAGGGCACTGCCCCCCATAAAGCCGAAGGACAGAACGGTGAAAACCAGCCAGAAGAAGATCTGGGTCAAATGGTCCATCGAATCGAGAACCTTGGCCATCTCCGGAGAGCTTTTGGCGAAGATCGCTTTCCCCGCCGCCCGAGCGGCCAAGCCCAGCGCGGTGACATCCTTATGGTCGTAGGTGTTGGGGCTGAGCATGATCTTGTCTTCGAACGGGAGGTAAGCGTTTTGCGTATAGTCGTCACTGCGCTCGATTGGCACGGTCACCGATTTTTCCCGGAGCATCTTTTTGACAATCTCCTTGGCGGCATAGTCGGTCTGCGCTTCGACAAAGCGCGCCAGCGTCCTGTTGCTGCGGTGCTCGCTGTACCACAGCAAGATCGCCATCGGGATCAGGGGGACCAGGCAGATCGTCACCCCGGGAAGAAGAGAATGTATCCATTCCAGCATAGGATTGTTACTCCTTGTATTGTGTTTGACAAACTGGTATAAAAGCGCGTTATTTTATTCAATGGGCGCTTTTTCGGCCGTACAGGCGCGCGGCCTCCCCTTGAGGGGAACCCCCCGCCTGCGGCAAAACAAGAACGAAAGCGGTATTACAGAGGGGGAATCAAATAATTAGGACTCTCAGCAGGAGATGCCGCCGAAGAACGGAAGAGACACTCCCGGCGCGATGCTTGAGGAGGTTCCACCAAGCGCTTTGCCTTGCGGGGAACGTCTGGGGAAGGGGAACCTCCCCGGCGCGATGCTTCGAGGTCGTACGGTGGTGTTTGAAGAAGGGGCGGGTGATCGACTCGCCGAGGGTAAGACTGACTTCCCGGGGGATATCGGCGAAACGTTCATGAAAGCCCACGGGGCTGCCGGAAGAATCGATCTGATGGGCGAAACCATCGTCAGCTGCCTTGTTCGGCCCTCCGGCAAGACTCCCCTCTTGGCCGGGGAGAAGTACCCCCGCCAGGGCGCAGAAGAGGGCGAAAGCCAGAATCGCTTCGGCGGTGATCGAGGAGAGTTTCGTCATAACCGGAATTAACCCGCGGGAATTTTTACTGCTCGATCTTAATGGGGGACCACTTCAGCAGCGTCGGGCTGGTTTTTTCCTTGGTCTGGTCGATGAACGTCTTGATGGCGTCAAAGACCCCGTAGGCGGGGAGGGAAGCCAGCTCGGTCGATTCCTTTTCGGTCTTGACCGCGATGAGCTTGACTTTGCGATCTTCCTCGGCGACGGTCGGTTTTTCACGCCCGAGCCTGCATTGGACCTCATGCGCGTCATCGAGCGACTTTTTATCAAGCGAACCGACCATCAGCAGGCAGGCAAGCGAGGGCTTCCCCTTCAAAGCGCCGATCTGGGTGTAGATGTCGTCGGAATTGGGAGAAATCGAGACAAAGCATTTCGCGAACCGACCCCTTTTCGCGGAGGTCTGCTGCCAGTCGTTGACGATCCAGGCGCCGCCAATCTCGGAGCCAAAACCAAAGCCGACCACAACCAGCCGGCGAAGATTGAGCTTTTCTTCGTTATGAAGGGCCAACAGGAACTGGTACCAAAGAAGACCGTCGTACTGGCGCATCGCCTCGAAGTCCTCCTCAGAGAATGAATCGACGAAATAATCATCTTTTTTGCGAACAGCCGGGCGATTCCCCCCTTTGGAGAAATCATAGACCCAACTGACGGTGCTCTCGCCGTGCCCCCGCAGATCGGGAACCAAGACCGCCATTCCTTCGGCGGCCAGTTGCTTCGCCAAGTCGAGCAAGTCGTCGGCGCTGCCTGTTTTATCGTGAATCAGGAGAACCGGGATGGTATCTTTTGAACCTTCCCCCTTGTAGAAGACACCCGCCAGCTGGACACGGTCTTCGGTGATAAACTGACCGTCCGCTCCCAGTTCAATGGCCTCATCGCCGGCGGCCGCCTCATATTTCTGGAGAAAATCACCGCCGCCGCCCCCGCCCGGGGAGAAATCGTCGGAAGCGTCCATCCCGAAATTCTCGGGGGAATCGGGATGACCGGGCGCGCCCCACTGGCCCGGGTCGCTCGGCCTTTCCCCAGGGTCACCGGCAGCCGAAGAAGGGGGCGGGGCATCCACGCCGTCACCCATCTCACCGCCGAAATCATCAGCGGGGGGGATTTCTCCCTGAGGAGCCCAGCTGCCGGAGGGATCACCCCAGCTTTGATCGGCGGCCTGTTCCTGCTGCGCCGAACCCTTGCGTGATTTGCGGGAACGTTTCTGTCCCTCGGCGGCAGCCGCTGAACAGGCCAGCTCGGCTGTCAGTACAAAGACAGCGGCGCACAGCACCCCAAAAAGGAGAACGCGGCGCTTGGTAAAAAAGGGGGGAAGCAATCTGGTCATGGGGAAAGTTCGTTCGGGAAATATTTCTTTTAGGGGACAATTCTGTTTTCAAGTGCCTAGACGGCGGTATCCGGGGCACCAACGGCCAGACGAACCGTCTTGGCCAGGTTGAACTCCAGGCTGTCGAGTTCTTCGACAGCGGTCTCCAGGGATCCCTCGGGGGCGGGGTGCGTGAGGATAATCAAACAGGCCGAATCGGACTGTTCGGCCGCCTCCGCCTGGAGCATCGAGGCGATGGAGATATTGTGACGGCCGAGGATCCCGGCGATTTCGGCGACCACCCCCGGCTGGTCACGGACCGTCATTCGCAGATAGGCACCGCCGACGATCTCCGCCGAGGGGAGCAGGGCAACGGCGGGGCGATCGGCCGCCCACATCCTAATGGCGCCGAAGGTCAGGGCCGTACGGCCGACGGCGGTGTCGATTACGTCGGAACACACGGCCGAGGCGGTGGGACGTTCCCCGGCACCGAGACCTTGATAGAAGACCGGGCCGACAAAGTCGCCGATGATCTCCACGGCGTTGAAAGCGTCGCGAACCTTGGCCAGCGGGGCCGATTCCGGAATCAGTGTGGGGGAGACCTTCAGCGCCAAACCATTTTCGCCGCGGGAGGCGGTCGCCAGGAGGCGTATCCTCTTGCCGAGCTTTTTCGCGAAGTCGATATCGACGGCCGAGACGCTGTCGATCCCCGTACGGGGGATCTCTTTCCAAGAGGCGGCGGCGCCAAAGGCGAGTTGAGCGAGAATGGTCAGCTTTTGAACCGCGTCGGTGCCATCGACGTCCATAGACGGGTTGGCCTCGGCGTAACCGAGCTGCTGCGCCTGGCGGACCGCGTCGGCGTAATCGGCGCCATCCGATTCCATTCGCGAGAGAATGAAGTTGCTTGTCCCGTTGACAATGGCGTTGATCGACTCGATGCGGTTGGCCTGAAGCGACGTGGCGATGGAAGAGAGAATCGGGATTCCACCACAGACCGACGCTTCGAAGGCGATGGTGCGGCCGCGCCGGCGGGCGGCGTCGAAGAGCTCCGGCCCGTGATTGGCCAGGAGTGCCTTGTTGGCGGTAACGACGTTTTTGCCCGCCTCGAGAAACTTCAGAACAAAGGTTCTCGCCGGTTCCAGACCGCCGATCAACTCGATCACGATCGA
>CADBTE010000032.1 GCA_902797455.1 uncultured Planctomycetota bacterium
CCTAGATTCCCCAACTTTTTTCTTTTTTCATAAAAAAGGGGTTTGTTTCTAGGAATCAAAATACCTGCCTCGATTGTTTTGATTATATCACCTAAGCCAGTTCTATAGGTCTTTTGAGAGACCCGTCTGCGCTTGGCCGGTCGAAAAACATGAGACCCTAACGGTCCTCCTTCAACCACCGGACGTAAGCGCGGATCCCGTCGGTAAAAGACGTCTCTGGCCGGTAACCGAACAGACGCTCGGCCTTCCTGACATCGGCGGCGGTTCGCTCCACGTCCCCCATTTGAGGCGGCCGGCGATCGATCACCGCCTTCTTCCCGAGGGCTGTCTCGATCTCTGAGATCATCCGCGCCAAACTGACAGGCTCTCCGCCGCCCAAGTTCACGATCTCAAACGGTGAGGCGCCATAATCAAGCGCCGCCGTCAGACCGTTTAGAATATCGTCGATATAGGTGTAGTCACGAACGGTTCTTCCATCGCCGTATACCGGGATCGGTTCCCCGGATTGGATCTTCCGACAAAATTTGGCGATGGCCAAATCGGGGCGCTGGCGTCTTCCGTAAACCGTAAAAAACCTAAGAGCCGTCACCGACAAACCGTAAATACGGTGCCAGGTGTAGCAGAACTGTTCACACGCCGATTTCGTCGCCGCGTAGGGAGAAATAGGGCGCGTGACATCGAGGTCTTCGGAAAAAAGAGTTTCGGGGCGATTCCCATAGACCGAACTGGACGAGGCGAAGATAAAGCGTCGGGTGGGGCTTTTGCGCGTCGCCTCCAAAAGCGAGACAGTGGCCGAGATATTATCGCGGCAGTAGACTTCGGGGGCCAAAATCGACGGACGGACCCCCCCTCGGGCAGCCAAATGAATCACCACGTCGAAGGGGTGCTTTCGCTCGGTAAAAAGGCGCTCTAAAAGGGAAGCGTCGTTAAGATCACCTTTGACCAGATGAAAATTACGGTGAGCAAGAGCGTCGGCAAGGTTTCGTTCTTTGATTGCCGGGTCGTAGAAGTCGTTGAAGTTGTCGACCCCCGTCACCTCGGCCCCCTCGGCCAAAAGGCGGTCGGTCAGATTCGAACCGATGAACCCGGCGGCTCCGGTGATGAGAATTCGCTTCATGGGACCCCCCGCGCAGTAAGTTGCTTGTCCAAGAATCGCTCGATCGCGCCGCCGGCATCCTCCGGGGCATCCTCCAAGAGATAATGCCCGGCTCTTTCCAGTTTAACAACATCCGCCGCCGGATAATAGGTAAGGAACCGCTTGAGGAAGTCGGTCGGGAAACACCAATCCTGTACTCCCCACAGAAGAAGAACCGGTTTGTCGTGAAACAGCGGGAGTTTCTCCTCGATCTCCTGGAGAGTCTTGTAGGAACGGTGGTGCTCGGACAGCGGAACATCCCGGACAAACTCACAGACCGCCACGCGGTTCTTCCAGCAGTTGTACGGCGCCGTCAAACCGGCGATTACCCCCTCAGAGAGCCCCTCGGGGCGATTAGTCGCCATCCGAACCGCCGCGCGGCAGAAAAGATTCATCCCCTGGATAAGAAAGCGGCTCAAAGCGGGGATACGTCCCATCCGAATACGGATCGGGCAGCGCTGAGAGCGGAACGCGGCGGTATTCATCAGTACCAGACGAGAGAAACGGTCCGGCAGACGGGTCGCCGCTCCCATCCCGACAGCGCCCCCCCAGTCGTGGGCGATCAGCGTGATGTCCTTCAGGTTCAGTTTTTTGATCAGCCGGCACAAATCGCCGGCCCGGCGATCGAGCGAATAGGGATAAACCGACCTTGGCGGTTTTTCGGACAGACCACAGCCGATATGATCGACGGCGATCACTCGGTACCGGGTCCGGAATTTCTCAATCAACGACCGGAAGAAGAACGACCAGGTCGGATTGCCGTGAACCATGAGAAGCACCGGCAGGCCGCCGGAGGGTTCTTCCTCGGGTTTCTCATCAATGTAATGAAGGTTGAAGCCGCCGATCTGCATATAATGGGATTCGAACGGATAAAGAGGACGCCAGAGTTCCTCGTTCTTCAGACGTAAATCGAGCGCCTCGGCCCCGGGGGAAGATTCTGCGGACGTACGATCTGCGGGCATAGGTTTTATCCTCAATGATTGCTCGGTCTTGGGTCACTCGGCACGAAAAATACGGATCGCCTCCAGTGTTTTGGCCATATCTTCGGGAATCGGCGCCTCGACTTCCAGCTCTTTTCCCGTGACAGGGTGAACAAAGGTCAGTTTGCGGGCATGCAGCGCCTGGCGCCAGAGGATCGTCTCGGCCATCGAGCGCTGCTGCTCGGGCGTCGTGCCGACGACTGGCTTGCCGATGACCCCGGCGATCTCTCCACGGGTCAGCGAGCGGTGATTGCCGTAGAGCCGATCGCACAATACCGGAGTCCCTTTATAAGCCAGATGGACACGGATCTGGTGGGTACGCCCGGTGCGGGGAAGCGCGCGGACGGTCGAAAACCCACGGAAACGCTCGATCACTTCAAAGTAGGTCTCGGCGGGTTTGGCCTCGGGGTCGAACGCAGCGGCCATCATTTTCTCGCGGCTTTTAGGATGATGGCCAATCGGCTGGTCGACCACATCACGGTCGGCAGACATATTTCCGGAGACAATCGCGAAATACTCCTTATGAATCTGACGCTCCTGAAACAGTGACGCCAAAAGGGCGTGAATCTCGTCGTTCTTCGCCACCAAAATCACCCCGCTGGTATCCCGGTCGAGCCGATGGACGATTCCGGGACGACCGGGACCGCGGACCGTGCTGAGCTGTCCGGCGTATCGATAAGCCAGCGCGCCGACCAGCGTCCCCGCCCAATGGCCTCGGGAAGGGTGAACCACCATATTCGCCGGCTTATTGATCACTGCCAGAACATCGTCCTCGTAAAGAATCTCCAGCGGGATATCCTCAGGGATCGGCGACTGCCGGGGAAGTTCCGGGAGAGTGAACGAGACCACCTCGCCAGGACGAAGGCGGTACGACGGCTTGCCGTGACGCCCGCTGACATCAACCCCCTCGGCCTGGATGGCGCGGCGAATCAAAACGCGGCTGTATTGGGGATAGAAGTGGGCCAAGAACAGATCCAGCCGCCAGCCGGATTGAGAATCCTCGACGGTGCGTGTCATCGTCTGCCCCGGTTCGGGAAGGGAGCCACGTTCAAAGAAGGACGTCTCCGACCCCGCGGGAGGCAGGGGACAGAGTTCATCGTCCGGGAGGTTCTCGCCGTCGAGATAATCGTCACTGCCGGAACGATCGTCATTTCGAGTTTCTCTCACAGGCACGCCCCCTATTTTGTCTCTTCCGGCGCGCGGGGAAACGGGTCCTCACTGTAGATCGCGCGGCACTTTCGCGTCTCCCAGAACTCCACGCTGCGGACGGGGAGCCCCTGGCTCTTGGCCTGTCGGAAGATCATCAGCGCGATCCGTTCGGCGGTCGGGGGGCCGTCCGTCTCGACCACCGACTCCCCCGCTCCCTGGAGAACGGCGCGAAGGGGATCATCTCGATCGAGCAAAATTCGATGATCGAGCGTCTCCTCGATCCATCCGCCGAGAATGGCTTTTAAATCGGTAAAATCACAGACCATTCCCGAGGCATTGAGCTCACCGGCAAAGAGGGTCACACGAACCAACCCATTGTGCCCGTGCAGACGGCGGCATCGGCCCGGATGCGAGGCCAACCGGTGACCGTAGCAGAAATGAAAATCGCGCGAGACACAGAACATCGGCACCCTCTTTTGAATCATCCCCCAAAGACCACCCCCCACAAAAACTTCCGGCGGATTTACGCGGAAACACAAACCCGCCTCTGGATTATAACAGGAGAGCAAACAAATTGGTAGACTGGGGGAAAAGCGCCAAAAGAGCCCCTCCCCCATTATAAACCGGGGGAGAGACAAGCCGGTCGACAGGGGATATTATTTTAGCGAATCTCCTCCAGCTGGCGGCGGTACTCATCACGCTCCTTTCGGGTTGCCTCCAAATCGAAGAGGAGATACTTCATATCGAGCCGAAGCTGAGAGAGCGCGTCTTGAATGAAATTCAAAATACGGCGTCGGCGATCCAAACAGGCCTCACAGCGCTGGAGCGCGGCAGACAGCTGTGTTCGGTACTGCGGCGGCAGCTCTTCGACCAAGCAGGCCAGCTCAGCCAGTTCAGCGACTTTCACCACCTTTTGTTTTTCTGAAGACGACTCCATAACCACGTTTGCTCCTAACTATCTCTCGTCACCATGGGACGAAAAGCCGTTGGCGGATGTTTTTGTTTCTGTACTTCGACTCTCCCCTTCCGAAGGAGGTCTCCTGCGCGCGGGGCACTGTTCTTGTTACGTCCGGTGCCCGGGTTTTATCCCTATTATAAGATAAAAAAACACCGGTTTGTGGATATTTTCCGGGTTTTTTCTAAAGTTTTGCCGCGGGTGAAATCACACGGGCGTTTCCCGCTGTTTTTCGGGGGAATGACCTTGCTCACAGGGGCGTTTTTCGCTACTGTACAGCCCGTTGCGGCGGGCTTTTTGTCCCCCATTCGGTATTCTTCAAAAACATAAGGTTTTCCAGGAACGTGTTCTCCACTGTGCAAACCGTCTCCCCGATCTGGCGCGCGGCCGTAACAGTCGCGGCACTTTGGGCCGTCATGACGTTTGCCGAAGCGCAGTCCCCCTCGGCGGGGTGGACCGAATCGTTCGAGACCGAGGGGATCAGCTGGATTCCGCTCTATCAAAAAAATGGCGTTCGACTGGTCGAACAGATTCGCTCGAACGATTTTCCGCACTCCGGCCGGCAGTGTGAGCGTCTGACGCTCGATTTCAGTCGTGAAAACCTCCCCTTGGGCCAACACAGCGGTCCGCTGGTCAGCTCGTCGGGATACGCCTTCATCGGGCATTATGTCGATTACCCCCTGTTGGTCGACGAGACTGGCCCCTCCGTTTGGGTCCGAACCGAGGATGTCCCCGTCACTTTGGGGGTTCTCGTGGTCCTTCCCAAGACGATTCGCCCCGACACGCGAACCCCCCTGACCCTTCTTTTGTCGGGGAGTACCTCATCTCACAGCGGCCAGTGGGAAGAGCTCACGTTCGGCAAGAAACTGCACCAAGAGCTGGAGCTGACTGTCCAGGCGATTCGGTTCGAGCATAAGATCGCCATCAATACCGCCAACGCTTACATCCGACAGGTGATCCTCTTCGCGGAAGCCAGTCGGGGAAAGGCAGCCGTTTGGATCGATGATCTGCGGATCACCGAACACGCCTCACGCCCGCTGGAATTCCTTCGTCAAGAGGAAAAGAACGCGCGATTCGATCCGATCAACCTGCTCGCCTTTCGGTTCAAAGCAACCGGTTCCACCATCGCCGTCGAGTCGGCCGATACCACGCTCCTCCCCGAGGAACCGTTCGGCATCGGCCAAATCACCGATACCGCTGACCAAGAGAAGTCAGAGGAACGTCTCCCCTCCTTTCTGCGCGGCGACATTACTCCCGGCGCCGCGCGTCCCCAAAACGGACTGATCCATGACACTCCCGGGGCAATCCGACAAACCGCCTTCGAGGCGCGTCCTGGAAATATCCCACAAACCTCGGACGAGGCGGCCATTATCTCCGGGAGCGGAACCCGGCCGACGGGCTCACTTCTGGCCGATTCGTTCCCGGAATCTTCGGAGGATTATCCGGAGATAAGATTCAATCAGCAGTTTCTCACGTTCAACGGAACCAAG
>CADBTE010000033.1 GCA_902797455.1 uncultured Planctomycetota bacterium
ATCGATCCGGAGTTTGTCCACGCTTGGACGGCCGACTTCGCGCCCCATTGCCCGGTCGGGGATTGGCCGCACGGGAGCTGGTCGTTTGAGGGGGGAGGGTACTGGTTCGACGGACTGGTTCGTCTGGCCTACCAGCTCGAAGACCCCCAGCTCATCGAGCAGGCGAAGAAACGGCTCGCGCCGGTATTGGAAAACGCCGCCCCCGACGGCATCGGCCATTTCTACTGGCTCAAAAAGAACGAACCGGCGGCGATGGAAGAGATCAAATTCGGCGGCGGATGGGGGCTTTGGGCCAGCGGTCTTTACGGCCGGGCGATGCTCGCCTACTACGACGCCTCAGGAGATGAGCGGGCTCTTTACGCGCTGCGCTGCGCCGATAATTCCCACGACATCCAGTCGCTGACCGTTTCGGGCTTAGGCGGCGGATGGAGCAATACCACCACCCCTTGTGATGAGTATACCCGCAGCGGCGATCCCGACGTCGCCGAGACACTGGATGATTTCTACAATCGAACCAACGGCGCCAACTGGTACGGCGACGCGTTGTTCCACGCCGCTCCTCCCGAGGCCTTTTTGAAGGGAGAGGCGTTTCCCCGTGATGATCCTTACCAAAACCTCAGTTACCACGGCGTCGTCGTCAATGAGTGGATCACCGGTTTGGCGGCCGGAACCCTTTGGACCGGCAAGAGCAAGTTTCTCGAAGACGCCCTGGCATGGGCAGATTACATCGACCGCGTGGCGCTTCAGCCGTACGGCGCGATGGTCGAGGACGAACTGTGCGGCCCGATGGGGGCGTACCGCTGCACCGAGACCTGTACGCTGGCCGCAGAGCTTTGGCGGCGGATTCAGTTCTTCTCGCAGGTTGGCGACGGCTGCAGCGCCGACAAGATCGAACGGCTCTTCTTCAACGCCGGCGCGGGGATGGTGACGCGCGACTTCACCCAGCACGTCTATTTCCAGCAGCCGAACCGCCTCTCTCCAAAATCGTTCATCTACTCCTGGGGGAACCCGACGAACTGCACTTTCCAGCGGTCCCACTATCCCCTTTGCTGCACCGCCGGGGTCAATCGCATTGTGCCGCTGTTCACGCAGCACCTTTGGATGAAATCCGCCGAAGGGGGCTTAACCGCGGTTCTTTACGCGCCCAATAAGCTCGATACCGAGCTCGGCGGCGAGAAGGTGAGCATCGAGACGGCGACCGACTACCCGTTTGAGGAGACGATCACGATGACGGTTCACGCCGAGAAGTCATTCCCGCTTCGGCTGCGTATTCCCGTTTGGTGCGAAGAGCCGCAGATGGAATTAAACGGCCAGGCGGTCGAATGCGCCGCGGACGAAAATGGGTTTGCTCTTCTGGATCGTGCCTGGAGCGACGGCGACACCATCAAGCTGACTTTCCCGATGAAGGTTTCTCTGGAGGAGGGAATCGACCGAAACGCCGGTGAACTCCAGACGCCGACCGGCGGTTGTTTCGGCAAAGGGTCTGCGATCGGGATGTTTGCCGACTCCCAGATGCGCGCGGTTCCTTACGCCGACATCTCGTACGGTCCGCTGCTGTTCGTCTATCCGATTCCCGAGGTGGATGAGAACACTCCGCGGGAGAACGCGTTCTGGCAGTACGCTCTGGACCCGAAGCATGTTTTGGATCACGCTAAAGTCGAGCGTCAGGCCGTCGCTCACCCGTGGCGGTGGCAGGTCGACTCACCGGTGAAGATCACCGTCGACGCCCTGCGCGGCAGCTGGGAGCACAACGAGGCGTTCCCGGCTCTTCCGTCGGCCGATCAGATCAGCGTCGAAAAACCCGAACCGATCACCCTGATCCCCTACGGCTGCGCTAAGCTGCGGGTGAGCATGTTCCCCGTGGTGAGTGAAAAAGCCGCGCCGTAATCATTTCCGGAGAACCGTAATCACAAAAGGAATCGGCAAAATGTCTAAGCGATCTCAGCTTTCCGGCGGCTGTGTGGCTGTGGGGCTGGCCCTTGCGTTATTTTTCTCGTGGGCCGCTTCCCTGCGCGGCCAGTCCGATCAGCCGCTGGAGTTTAGAAATTCCTCCCAAACGATCGGCGATTTTCGTCTGTCGGCCGAGCCCATGGACTTTGTGAGAGATCACGATCCCCACCGGATCACCTACACCTTCGAGAACAAAAGCGGCGCGGCCGCGGCGATTACGGCGGTCTTCTCGTCGACCGACACCGTCTGTCCGTTGAACGACTCGGGGCAGCATATCGAAAGGGTATCGTGTGAGCAATCGGTCGCCGCGGGACAGAGTGTTTCCTTGCCGTTTCAATTTGCGGCACTGCCTGGGAGCTTCAGTGCGCACTATCCCCTGCGCCTGGTCGTCACCGTCAAACAGGGGGAAAAAAGTACGCGCCTGGAAGCAATCCGGGTGATCGAGACCCGCTTCGAAAACCAACATCCCTCTGGGGACGAGCCGGCTCGGACGGTCCTCTATAAGGGACTGTCGCTTCTTGAGCGGCCGCGCCGGGTTTGGCTCAACCTCGCCGGGGAAGACCTTCGCTGTTTGGGAGTCAATTTTTCGGGGGCCGACGAGGCGACCCGGGCGAACTGCCGAGCCGAGGGGGACCATTTTTCCCTGCATCCCCCCTTTGTTCCTAAGGGGGGCTCGCTCTGGCTGGAGTATCCTCTTCAGATGCCCGACTGCGAATCGATCACCTTCAGTTACGGCTGTAAGATTCGCCAGCATAACCCGAATGAGCGTGTCAGTGACGGGGTCACCTTCCGTATTTGGGGAAGCGAGGGAGATTTCGAAGGCAAAAAGCTCTTAGATGAGATCCACACCGACGCGAAGGTGTGGCAAAACAGGGTGGCCGATCTTTCTTCCTTTTCCTCCAAGGCGATGACACTGTGGATCGAGATCAACCCCGGGCCGAAGAACAATACCACCTGCGACGGCTGCGGTATCAGGGGACTGACCCTCTCGGCTCTGGCGCCGCCGGACAAAGAACCCGCGGCCGATCCGGTCGAATTTGCTTTAGCCGACGGTTTCACCGCGCGCGTGGCACCGGGGGAATATGGGCTGTTCGACGGTACCATCACCCTAACGGCCCCCGACGGCCGCCAGGTCACCTATGAGGGCATTTCGATCTTTCTCGACGGTATTTCGCCGTTGGGAGACAGGGCACTGATCGAGTCCAATCCCCAATGCCGTTACGATGCCGATGCCAAGCGCTTGAACTGTCAGGCAACCTTGGTCATCAACGACCGGCCCCAGACGATAACACTGTCGGTCTATGAACTCAACGGACTGTTGATCGTTGAGGTTCCCGAGGAGAACCCCGCGAAGATTGGGCCTCTTTCTCTCGGTCCGGGATCGGAATCGATCGAGCGCTTCTACTACGGTCACGGGATGGTCTGCCAGCATCCGACCGCTTCCCTGCGCATCGACGGGGAAGGGCACCGTCTTTCGACCAGTCACGTCGGAGCCGACTACGCCAACGGACTGTCGGTTTTGATCGCCTCTGAGACACCCCCCGATTATCTGGCCGTCGACCCCGAAAAACAGCTTTTCACGCTCGAGGTTTCGGGGATGACCCGATTGGCCCTGCGGCCTTCTGAGCATGGGGCGTTCGACGCGGCGATTCATTTCCGTGATCAGTCCCCCTGGCGCGCGGCGCCGGGGAAGGGGGTAGCGCGCAAGGCCGGCCGTCTGGTCTTCGATGTCTGGAACGCCGCCTATGCCGAGAACGCCGGCAAGATCGAGAAGGCCTTTGCTTATGGGGTCACCGACGCGCTTTTCGTCAATCATGTGTGGCAGCGGTGGGGTTATGACGTGAAGCTTCCCGATATTTGGGGGGCCGGCGAGGCGGATGCCGTAAGCGGGTCGTTTGAGGATCTTCGCGCGCTGGTCGATCTGTGCCTCTCGCGCGATGTTCCCTTCGCGCTTCACGACAACTACATCGACTTCTATCCCGACGCCGAGGGATTTACCTACGATGACATTGTATTTCAACGTGAAGGGAACCCCACCAAGGCATGGATCAACCACGGCGCTCAGGCCCAAAGTTACCGATTCTGCCCCCATCTGATATTCCCCTTCCTTGAGCGAAATCTGGCCCTCGGCAAAAAGTTCCTTCCCGAGGCGGACGCCTATTTTATCGATGTTCTCTCGTCGATTCACATGTTCCCCTACTACGATCGCGAGGGGAATTTTCATCCTCTCATCGAAACCCGCGACAGCTGGAAGCGGGCTTTTGAGCAAGTCGGCAGGGCACTTTCCCACGAAGTCGACGGCCAGCCGCAAACGGCGATCACCATCAGTGAGGCGGGGAACGACTTCTTGATCGGGTCGCTCGACGGCGCCGACGCGCAGTGGATTCCGATCTCCCCGGTTCCCGAGATTGGGACATACCTTGTCCCCTGCGAAAGCTGGGAGCGAACCCCATGGTTTGCCGCGGTGAATCACACCAATTACTCCCGCCACGGGGTGGGGTACGAGAATCGTTATATTGCCAATAACAACGCGTTTCTCCATGGTACGGAAAGCGACGATTACCTCTCGATGGAGATACTTGGCGGGGTTGATTTGATGGTTGACGCTCGGCGGCTCTTCCCCGCCTCTGTCCGAGAGCACTACCTGGCGCAGCATATTGTCCGCTCGCGTGCCGCCGCCGAGATTCTCTCGGTCGAATTCGCTGAGGATGACAAGACCGGCGGCCAG
>CADBTE010000034.1 GCA_902797455.1 uncultured Planctomycetota bacterium
CGCCGCCTTCCAGAAGTGGGAGGGGGGAGCGCGGCTTCGGGTCGAGCAGAACCCGCCGATCGATCTGTACCTCAAGCCGGGAGAGAAAATCCGCACCCCGCGCGTTACCATCCTGACGTACGGTCCGGATGAGGATCCGGTCAATGTCTGGCGGCATTGGTACCGCCAGTACATCATGCCGCGTCAGGCGCAGCCGATCTCGGCGGCCTATGCCGACCCGGGATCGAACGCCCGCTATGACGTCCTCCCGCCGAAGCTGATCTTAGACGCGCATCAGGGGGGAGAACTCTACAAAGATGTCACCGAAGAAAGCGAGATCGAGGCGATTCGCCGTGCCCGCGAGCTGAAACTCCCGATCGAGGGGCTCTGGATCGACGCCGGCTGGTACCTGCGCCGCGGGGCCGAGAAGACCTCTATCGGCGCTTACTGGTTCCGTACCGGCGAATGGGCCGCCGATCCGGCGCGGTTCCCGCGGGGGATGAAGCCGCTGGCCGAGGAACTCGGCCCGGAAGGGAACTTCACCCTCTGGTTCGAGCCGGAACGGGTCCACGAAGGGTCACCCGGGTTTTCTCAGATGAAGCCGTATATCATCCCCGATATTAAGATCATCGACAGCTACCGGCTGGATATGACGCGCCCCGATACGGTGGAGTTTTTGTCGAACCTCATCGGCGGCAGGATAAAAGAGTACGGCGTCACCATCTACCGCCAGGACTCCAACGGCGCCGGACCGGGGGTGTATGTCGGGGAGCTCGAAAAGACCGACCCGCGCTTTGTCGGCCGTCAGGGACTGGCGATGAACCTCTACGTTCAGGGGTACTACACCTTCTGGGAAAATCTCAAAAAGATGAACCCCGGGATGATCTTCGATACCTGCGCCAGCGGCGGACGGCGGAACGACCTCGATACCCTGCGCCTGGGAGCCGTTCCGCTTCACTATTCCGATGTCGGATGGGATAACGGACTGGAGAATCAGCACTATCACGATATGCTCGATCAGTGGTTCATCTACTACAAGAACATCGATCAGTGCGACCGGAACGCCTCGGGACACGATTTCTACCGCGTCGCGATCGACCTGGCGCCGTTCATTTCGATCTCGATGAGAACCCTCAACGATTCGGATGACACGCGCAAGTACGTCGGCCAGTTTATGGCGGTGCGCGATTTCTTCATCAGCGGCGATTACTATCTGCTGCGGGGCGATTTCACCGAGGACGACTGGTTTGTGGCGCAGTTCCACGACCCGGAAAAGAACGCCGGCTTTATGCGCGCGGCGCGCAATATCGAAAATCAGGAGCCGGAAATTACGGTGCCGCTCAAGGGGCTCGTTCCCGACGCCAAGTACAAGATTCATTTCTACGATACCGACAAGGAACAGACCGATACGGAGGCAGCCTTCACCGGGGCGCGGCTCATGAAAGAGGGACTGAAGCTCGCCCTGCCGGAGCCACTCACCGGCATGATCGTGCGGTACGAGGCGATGTAGCGTTTTTTCCCGCGCGCGGGTATACAAAGAATCGGCGGGCACGGTTTTTCAAAACCGCGCCCGCCGATAACGTTTTTTGGGGGTTATTCTTCCCCCGCGCCGATCACTTTTCTTCGCTTTCGGGGAAGATATCGGCGCGGCGGACCTTCATGCGGAGGCCTCCCTGCTGGGTCGTGATCCAGAACAGACCCGGCTCGGGTTCAAAGAAGACCGCGTAGGCGAGCCACGCCTTTTGTGTGCGGGCCAGAACCACCGGTTCGGTCCAGCTCTTCCCCTCATCGGAGGAGATGGCGCACGACAGTTCGTTGCGCGGCTTGATCCAAGAGTAGGTGCGGTCCTCGACCTGCCACGGATTGGGATCGGCGTTGGGATCGGGCTGGTAGCCGAACGCCGGAAGCGCGGGATCGCGGTTCCAGAGCAATATCCAGGAGCCGTCGCTGAGGGTCATCAGCTCGCCGAAGGAGTTGTTGTTCTCGATCCCGGTCGAGGCCGGCTGTGACCAGGTGACCCCGCCGTTGTTCGACACGCTGCTGTAGAAGGTCCCCTTCGTGGTGCGGATGAGCATAAACAGGGAACCGTCCTTGCGCTGGAGAAGTTTCGGCTCCATCGCGCCGTCGTGGTCGTTGATATGGCACTCGGGCATATCGATCATCGCGGTATTGATCCAATGCTCCCCGCGGTCGTCGGAGATATAGACCCGAATGACGTGATGCCAGGGAACCACGGCCATCGTCGCCAAGACGACGCGCCCTCCCTTGGTCGCGACCATCGCCCGCAAGGCGCCGACCCACTCGCGCTGAATCTCCAGCGGCTCGGACCAGGTCCGGCCGTTGTCGGTGCTTCGGATGGAGTAGACCGGGATCTGATAGTCGGCAGGGGAACCGACGGTCCCCCACCCGTCGCCGAACGGCCCCGCCTTTTTCTCTTTCTCGTTGCAGAAAGCGGCGACAAGGTCACGCCCGACACGAACGATGGAATGGTCGGCGAAAGAGATATTCTCGCCGGAAAGGGCGGGATAGGTTTCCCACGTCTGACCGCCGTCGGTGCTGCGGAAGGCGTTTTGGCCGCCCAGGCCGACGATCGAGCCGTCATAGGCGTGGACAAAGGGCCCGCTGCAGGGGTTGTTCAGCTGCTCGACAGCCGGATGGAAACTGGCGGGATCATCTTGCGCGGCGGCGAAAGCGCCGAAACAGCACAGGAAAACCGCCGGGAACGCGGAGGCCAAGAAAGCGGAGAAATTTTTCATAGGGGAACCTTATTTCTTAACGGGTGGGAGGCAGTCTGCCGGGAAATTGCGTGTCTTTCATTATAACGCTTCCCGGGAGCGAAGTGAATCGAAAGGGGGAACCCGTTTCCCGATGGAGGGGGCAAGTGCCCGCGGGCACCGGCCCGGCCGATAATGGGCCGCGGTCTAAAAAGCGGCGCGGCGAAAGCCGGTAAGGAAGGGGAAACTGCCCCATCGGCTGATCTTTCCCCTGAGGGCGGCGATCAGCCGACAGAGCCATAAAATGAAACACCCGCGAACCTTTGAGGAACGTCATCAGGCACATCGCTCTTGTCGGGGTTGTTCAACAGATACGGCGCACTCCGCTGCTTAAAAAAACCGTCCCCACCGAACAATTTTGGCGAAACATATCCCCCGAATAAACACCAAGGCCCCCCGAATAAATTCAAGGGGGCCCTAAGCAAAACACCGAGGGAGCGTCTTAGGAGGCCGCGTTCCGAGCGGCGGTCAGCGCGTTGTTCAGAAGCATCGTCACCGTCAGGGGACCGACACCGCCGGGGACCGGGGTGATCGCCGAGGCGATCTTTTCCACGGCGTCGAAATCGACGTCGCCGACGAAGCGCGCCTTGCCGTCTTCCTCAATTCGGTTCATCCCGACATCGATCACCACCGCTCCCGGTTTGACGCCGTCGGCCTTGAGGAACCGGGGAACACCGATCGCGACGATCAGAATGTCGGCGCCGCGGGTCACCTCGTTGAGGTTGGCCGTGCGGCTGTGGCAGACCGTGACCGTGGCGTCGCCGCCGGGCCCCTTTTGCATCAGCAGCAGCGCCATCGGCTTGCCGACAATATTGCTGCGCCCCAGCACGACAACGTTCTTGCCCGCCGTCTCGATCCCGCTGCGGATCAGCAGCTGCTGAATACCATAGGGGGTACAGGGGAGAAAACGGGGCCTCCCCTGCGCGATGAGGCCGACGTTCTCGGGATGGAACGCGTCGACGTCTTTGCGCGGATCGATGGCATCGAGGATCCGCCGTTCGTCGATGTGGCGCGGAAGCGGAAGCTGCACCAAAATACCGTGGATCGACGCGTCGGCGTTGAGTTCCCCGACCAGCGCCAGGAGCTCTTCGGTCGTCGTTTCGGCCGGAAGGCGCTTCATCACGCTCTTCATCCCGGCCTTGATCGTGGCGGTTTCTTTGTTTCGAACATAGACCCCGGAGGCGGGGTCGTCGCCAACGAGGACCACCGCCAGACCGGGCTGGATGCCGGTACCGGCGGTGAAGCGCTCGGTCTGTTGGCGAATCTCCTCACGCAAGACGGCGGCCAGTGCCTTGCCGTCCAAGATTTTCGCTGTCATGACAACTTTCTGTGGAAACGGGGAAAGTTACTTCCCAATCGGGGTGATCAGGTATTCGAAGGTGTAACGGTTATCGCTGAGGCGGAACTGCGGCAGCTCACGGGCGCCCCAGGAGTTGTCGCCGCCGACACCGAACTGACCGAGGTCGATGTTCAGCGCGATGAAGTCTCGTTTCGGAATCATCCAGTTGTGCTCGACCGATTCCAAGTCGCGGTGCAGGAAGCGGCGCGCCGAGAAGCAGAGGGTCGCGGCGTCGTCGGCCGAAGTGCTCACGCCGTTGGCGTTCAGCGCGCAGAAGCGCCAGCCGAAGCCGTCTTTGTCGACCAGCTCGACCCAGCGGCAGTCGGTGCGGTAACCGCACTCACCCGGCTCCGAGTACCGCGTGAACATCCTGTCGACCGTCGTGCTGTAGCGGCCGACCATCGAGCCGCTCTTGCGGTCCCAGTAGTTCTCGTGCGGACCGCGGCCGTAGTAGGTCACGTTGTCGCACTCCTGAGGGATGCGCAGCTGCGTTCCGACGCGGACGAAGTCGGGAACATCTTTGCCCTTCTCGACCGTCAGCGCCACCTTGACGCTGCCGTCGGCGCGGGTCGTCTCGGTGAGGACGCAGTTTAAGTCAATGTTCTTCCCCTTGCCATGGCGGGTAACGACCGTCCCCTCGTCGGTTTGGCTGGTTTGGGCGTCGTCCCAAATCAGCTCGGCGGCGGCGTTGCGCCACACGGCGCGGGTGAACGGCATGCGGTTCCCGCGGTCGTTGTCGGTCGGGGCACGCCAGAAGTCGCACTGCAGGCACAGCGCGTCCAGGTCAAAGCTCGGCGCCTGTTTGGCGGTCAGCTCGGGAGAGACCCCCTCATTGAAGCGGGGCAGACGAATCTGCGCCTGGGTCAGGAGCGAATCGGCGCGGAGCAGCCCCTCATCGGCGGCCTGGACGATATCGAAGTTCAGGAAGAACTCTTCCCCCGCAACGGAAGCGGCGTCCAAAAGCGCGTCGAGCGAGGCGAAATCCCCCTCGATCTGGCAGGTATCGAAGTCGGGACGGCCGTCTTTGAGAACGCTCAGGGTGATCGACTCACCGGCGGCGGGATTGGGGCAGTCCTGGCCGAAGACAAAGGTCTTTTCGGCGATTTTCTCGCCGTCGCGCGTTAAGCAGCAAACGACCTTTTCGTTCGACAGGTCGCGGAAGAGGAAACCGTTCGTCACGGTGAAGACGCCCGGCTGTTCGCTCGACGGGGTCACCGCGGCGTTCTCGTGGCAGCGGCGCATCTCGTAGTAGCCCGGATGCGGATGACGGAAACCGCTGATCTCACCGTTCATGCAGAAGTTTTGGTCGGTCGGGACATCGACCGGGCCGAAGTTGCCGCCGTAGCCGAGATAGAACTGATCGGTCATCTCGATCTCGGCATTGTTGTAGTTGACATCAAGAGCCAGGGCGTCGAGGTTGGAGCGCAGCTCGGGCTCCAGGGCGGCCTCGTCGGGGGAAAGCGCGCGGGTGAAGACCTGGACGGCGGCGACCAGCGAACCGCTGACCAGATGGGTCTGTTCGGAGTTTCGCCCCAGTTCGAGCGGGTAAATCGACTTGGTCAGCGACCCGCTGAATGATCCGCGGGAGACCTCTTTACCGTCGAGGTAAAGGATCATCTCCTGGCCGGTATAGACCGCCGTGGCACGGTGCCACTGGCCAATGATCGAATCACTCGTGGAGATCGATGTCGACTGACCGTCGGCGTCGAGCAGCGAGAACTCGATCTGTTCGCCGTTTTGCCCCAGGTACCAGTTATCGCCGCGGCCGACGTACGAACCGACCCCCGTGATGAACGAACTGGCGCCGGCGGCATACGGGAAGACGATCGCCTCGAGGGTAAACGGCTGCTTCCCCTCGAAGTTCAGGGCGTCGCCCTGTCCCGTGTCGATGATCGAGTATCCCTTAAGCCCAACGCGGCTTTGCTGTTCGGGGGCGGTCTTTTCGCCGATGGCGATTTCGCCGATCCGCTCGCGGGTTCCGAGCTTGCCGACAATCGTCACGGGGAAGGCGTTCGGCGAGGCGTCGCTCACCGACTGACTCGGGACACGCATCGCCAGACCCTGGTCGATCCAGTCCCAAATGCATCCGCCCTGGAGCTTGTCATACTTGTGGAACGCCTCCCAGTACAGCGAGGCGTCGCCGTTGCTGTTCCCCATCGCGTGGACATATTCGCAAAGAATCAGCGGCCGCGGCGGGTTGGTGTTGGCGTACTCGATCATCTCGGAAACCGGGGTGTACATCGGGCAGTAGATGTCGGTATTCCACTCGAGAATAGCGCGCTCGTACTGAACCGGGCGGGAGGGATCGCGCGCCTTGACCCACTTGTAGGTCGTCTCGAAGACGATGCCGTTCCCCGACTCGTTCCCGAGCGACCAGGTAACGATACAGGGGTGGTTCTTGTCGCGCTCGACCATTCGGACGGTTCGGTCGAGAACCGTAGGAATCCACGCCTCGTCTTTCGCCAGCGAGTTTTCTTCGTACCCCATGCCGTGCGACTCGTTGTTCGCCTCGTCGATGACATAGAAGCCGAAGACATCGCACATATCGTAGAACGCGACGCAGTCCGGGTAATGGCAGGTGCGGATCGTGTTGATATTCGCCTCTTTCATCAGGCGCAGGTCGCGGACGATATCGTCCTGGCTCATCGTATGGCCGGTGAACGGGTTGTGCTCATGGCGGTCGGCCCCCTTGATCAGGGCGCGCTTGCCGTTGATCTTGAACAGGCCGTCTTTCATCTCGGCGCTGCGGAAGCCGGTGATAAAGCAGAAGCTGCTGGTCGGCTGCTCGTCTCCCTTAATGGTGAGAAGGACCGGGTAGAGCCAGGGCTCCTCGGCCGACCACTTTTTGGGGTTCGCGACCGGGATGTCGGTCTTCACCACACCGGTGGCGCCGGGCTCGATCTGGAAAGCGCAGTCGTTTCCGGCGGCCTCGGTCTCCACGGGAACACCGTTGACCGGGAAGGTCTTGTCGACGTTGTAGTTCATCGGGAGGTCTTTCACCTCGGCGCGGATGGCGCCGCGGACCGCCTTGCCGCCGTTGTTCTGAACCGTCGCGGTGACGTGAAGAACGGCGTTCTGGTAGTTGGCGTCCAGTTCGGGAATCATCTCTAAATCGACCAGCGCCAGCGGCGGGCGGGTGTACCAGAAGACCTCGCGGTAGATGCCGGCCAGGCGGAAGAAGTCCTGATCCTCAAAATAGGAGCCGTCCGAGAGGCGGTAGACCTCGACGGCCAGGGTGTTCGTCCCCTCGTGGAGCAGCTCGGTCATATCGAACTCGCGGGGCGTGCGCGAGTCTTTCCCCAGCCCGAGGAATTGGCCGTTGACATAGACGCGCCAGCACGACTCGACACCGGCGAAGTGAAGAATCTGACGATTCCCCTCGGCCAGCGCCTCGGCGGGAACATCGAACGTGCGGCGATAGAGCCCCACCCAGGTATCCTTGGCCGGAACCCTCGGACACTGTGAAGAATCGAACGGATACGGGATGTTGGTGTAGACCGGGTAGCCGTAGCCCTGCATCTGGAAGTTCGACGGGACGGGGATATTATCCCAATCGTCGTCGGGATAGTCGACCGCGCTGAAATTCTCGGGAACATCCTGCGGTGTCCAGCAGAAGCGGAATTTCCAATCACCGTCGAGCGTCTCGGTCGGGTAGAGCGCCCGGTTCGTGTCGGAGGAGTGAGGGGTCAGCGCGTTGATCGAAGTGATCGCGTTGTTGCAATAGTCGGGGAGCGGCTCTTCAGCGCGGAGCGAAACCGCGAAAAGAAGCACCCCCGAAAGAACCGCGAGCGTGGCTTTTAGCAGAGACATCAGAACCTCTTTCTGTAGGGTTAGCTTTGAGACGGTGAATATTTGTTAAGTGATTGTTTACGGCTGCTTTTGAGCTTTTGATACGACCGCCGCGGGCGCGCGGCGCGAAAAACCGGGCGCTGCAATTCGGTGACAAAAGGATAAAAACTCGATTAAAACTCGGTGACGAAGGGATTGTCATCCCCAAAATCGCCGAAGTCGCCGTTATTGTCCTGTCCCCCGTCTTTTTTACCGGCCCCCGGCGCATCGCCCCCGGCGCCGTCGTCGCCGGAGAGGAACGCCAGGAAGTCATCGTCGCCAAGTTCGCCGGCGGGCTCGGAAGGTGCCTTTTTGGGCTCGGGAGCCGATTGTTTGGGCTTGACCGGTATTTCCTCCTCTTGGGGAAGCGATTCGGTCGGCGGTTCATCGAGCGTGAACAGCGGATCGGCGAACGGGAGCGCGTCGGCGCTGTTGTCCGATGCGGCCGGCTGCTGAGGCACGACGATCTTTTCGTCGGCGCTTTCGGGGGTCTGTTCCCGCGGCGGTTCTTCGGGCTGGGAGATCGCGGCGTCTTCCGGATAGATCGCCATCTTCGCGGTATCTCCCTTGACCTTGTCGATGACAAATCGAAGCGCTCCGATGGAGAACTCCTCCCCGTAGGCGATGACAATGCCGCGCCCGATGGTCGCCCCTTTGAAATGGGTTCCGTTTTGGGAACCGAGGTCGCGAAGCATCACCAGACCATGGTCTTCATACAGCTCGCAGTGCTGACGGCTGACCAGGGGGTGACCGACGATAATGTCGCAGCGGGGACTTCGGCCAATGGTGCAGGGGAGATGAATCGTCTTAGTGAGACGGAGTGATTGGTCTTGGTAGATATTCAGCTTGATGTCCATCGAATTGGCTTCCGCTCGATATTTGCGCACTGTGCCCGCGCGGTTTTTCTCCTTCCCACTTTTGAAAGGGGAAGAGCGCGGGTACCCGGCTGTACTCAGCCGCCCGAAAGAAACACCGTGCGCTGTTGTTTCGGGCCGGCATAACAGCGGTCTATCGAACAAGTTTACGGAAGCGGAGTAAAAAATCAAGAAAGCCGCCAACAACATCGGGTAAAATTTTACCGCAAAACAGCGCGCCCCCCACGGAAGGGGAAAGCCAAGAGCCCCATTTGAGAAAATAGGGAAGAAAAGGGGGAAAACTCTTTTTTTGTTCCCTTCCCCCCTTGCGCGGTCAAAAGGGAGGATTATAATCACTCCACGTGACGGTTGGGGTTTCCGCCGGCGGCTCTTCACTAGCTGCCCACCACCTTCAATCGTTTGCTCTGCGGGCGTAGCTCAGTTGGCAGAGCACAACGTTGCCAACGTTGTTGTCGAGGGTTCGAGCCCCTTCGCCCGCTCTATGTTCAACCTAGTTTCCGATCGGCGTCGGTTTCGCCGAAGCCGGTCGGGGGTAGGTTCCCGGGGGTGGTTGCTTTTAAGTCGCCGCGTTTGGGTTTGTCAGGTATTTCGCCTGAGGTGGGAGGTCAGATCTACCGCTTCGGGCGTTTTTTTTCACCTATAGACATTGCCGAAAAGAAGAACTATGGCTGAATCAGAAAATACGCAGGTCGACGGACAGACCGAAGAGCAGAATCTCGAGGAAGAAACCAACAAGGCCCCCATCAATATGGACGTTGATATCCAGGAAGTCAGTTCCTGCCAGCGCCATATCAAGGTGACCATCCCCCGCGAAGAAGTTGACAAATTCTTCGAGCAAGAGTTTGACGAACTGTCCGAGAAGGCGATCGTCCCCGGTTTCCGCGTCGGCAAGGCCCCGCGGAAAATCGTTGAAAAGCGCTTCAAGAAAGATATCAGCGACCGGGTCAAGCAGACGATGCTGCTCGACTCTCTGGCTCAGATCAGTGAGTCGAAAGACTTCACCCCGATTTCCGAGCCCGACCTGGATATCATGAAAATCGTCCTCCCGGAAGAGGGCCCGTTCATCTACGAATACAATATCGAGGTTCGTCCGACCTTCGATCTTCCGAACTGGAAGGGTCTGAAGATCGACAAGCCGGTTCACGAGGTCTCCGCCGCCGATATCGACAAGGCGATTGACCGCGTTCTGGAGAACAACGGCTCGCTGGTCGACAG
>CADBTE010000035.1 GCA_902797455.1 uncultured Planctomycetota bacterium
GCCGCAGGAGGAGCGCCCCCTTCTTTGATCGCGAGCCACTGGTCGAAGGTGACGATCACGTCGCGCGCCTGAGAACCTTTATAGGGGCCGACAATCCCCTCGGCGGCCATCGTGTCGATGATCCGCGCGGCACGGCCGTAACCGATATTGAATCGGCGCTGAAGAATCGAGGTGCTTCCGCGTCCCTCCTGAATGAGAAACTCGACCGCCTCGTTGTAGAGGGAATCTTTGCGCCGCAGCAGCTCGGCGGTCCGATCGGGATGCTCTTGCTCCTCCTCGCTGCCCCCGACGCTGAACAGCTCCGCCTCGAAGTCCTGCTGGCGGTCCGAGACCTCGCGGACGATCGTCTCGACCTCCCTGTTCGAAACATACGTCCCCTGGCCGCGGATCAAGCGGCTTGTCCCCGGGAGAAGGAAGAGCATATCGCCGTTGCCCAGCAGCTGCTCGGCCCCCCGTTCGTCGAGGACGACACGGCTGTCGGTGACGTTGGTCACCCCAAAGGCGATACGCGCCGGGAGGTTCGATTTGATCAGGCCGGTGATGACATCGACCGTCGGCTTCTGCGTCGCTAAAATCAAGTGAATGCCGACGGCGCGGCTCTTCTGCGCCAGCCGGATGATATGTCCCTGGACGTCCTTGCCGGCGACCGCCATCAGATCGCCGATCTCGTCGGCGATGATCACGATGCTGGCGAGCTTTTTGGGGATTTTCCCCCACTCCTCCTCGCTGGCGGGACGCATCCTCATCCTGAGCTCATCGGGGGTGTAGCTGTTGTACTCGCTTAACTGGCGGACCCCCGCGCGGGCCAGGATTTTATAGCGCTCCTCCATTTTATTAACCGCCCACTCGAGGATCGCCTCGGCTTTTTTCATGTCGGTGACGACCGGGTAGTTGAGGTGCGGAATCGACTGATAGAGGGTGAACTCGACCACCTTCGGGTCGATCAAAAGAAGACGAACTTCCTCGGGGGTCCGCGTCATTAAGATCGAGAGGATGATCGCGTTGAGGCAGACCGATTTCCCCGTCCCGGTGCGGCCGGCGATGAGCAAATGGGGGAGCTTCGCAAGGTCCGCGACCATCGGGTCTCCCGAGACATCCTTTCCCAGGAAGAGCGGAATCGCCATCTGATCGGCCCGCGAACCGGCCTCCTCCATAACCTCGCTTAGATGAACCATCTGCCGCTGATGGTGCGGGACCTCGACCCCGACGGTATTCTTCCCCGGAATCGGGGCGACGATTCGCACGCTCGGGACCTTCAGACGAATCGCGAGGTCTTGGTGGAGCGTTCGGATCTGCGACAGACGGGTCCCCTTCGGCAGCGCGATCTCGTAGAGCGTCAGGATGGGCCCCGACTGCATCTCGACCACCTTAACCCGGATATCGTAATCGGCGAACGCCTTCTCGACCTGGCGGCCGGTCTCGAGGATCTGCTCGCGCATCTGGTCAAGGTCGCGCTCCTGGGCGCGGTCGAGCAGGTCGATCGACGGGAGCTGATACGGGTCTTCCAGCGGAAGCTGCGGCTGCGTGTCCTGCGGCTCGGGTTTGGTTTTGCGCTTTGCGCGGGACGGTTTTTCGGTGAACAGGACCTCTTCGTCTTCGGGGAGCGCTTCTTCGGCGGCCGAGGCCCTCTGCGCGCGTGTTTTAACCGCTTTGATCGGGGCATCCTGCGCGCGGGCGGCCAGTTTTCTCACCTCATCGGCCGCCGCGGCGCTTATCTTTCTGCTCCGCCGGCCCGCCGGTTCGGAGGCGAGAATCAGCCCGGCTAAAAGGGCGCCGAACAGCGCCGTGGCGCAGCCCAGCGGCGAGGTCCACTGCCCCAGCTCGGTTCGGATCATCGCCCCCAGCCAGCCGCCGATGCCGTAGACGCCGCCGGCGGTCTGGTCGGGGAAGAAGACCGACGCCAGAGCCGAGACAGCGGCGAGGATCAGGAAAAAACCGAGGGTCTTCAAAATGGGAGCGGCGGCCGGGGCCGCGCAGAAGTAGCGCAGAATCACCAGGGCGCAAAACAGGCACAGCAGCCAGACGGAGACACCGCAAAAATCGAACAAGAACGCGCTGACCTTCGCGCCCAGCTGACCGCAAAGGTTCTGGACGCCAATCGGGCCGCCGCCGGCGATCATAAGCGCCTGCGGAGGATCGTTGGGCGTGTGGCTCATCAGCGCCAAGACCAGGAACAGAAGGAATAAGATCATTCCCAGCCCGAAGAAAAGCCGCCCCAATGTCCAATCGCTGTCGTTCAAACGCGTTCTCCTGTTTTTCGACCGATAAAAAAACAACGCGGGGAACATCCGGCAGACGGTTCTTCGCCGGATGAAGTCCCCCGCGTTTATTATAATCGAAAAACGCGCTTTATATATCGAAAAATCACTCGGGATTATCGGTGTGCTCGATAATCTTGTAGTATTTTTCGAACTCGAAATTCGGGCTGTTGTTCTCGTCGTGACACGACTGGCAGAGCTTTTCGGCACGGTCGCCCAGGCGCATCGCGGCGCGCAGGTTCTCTTGAAGCTGCTCATCATCCCCCACCTCGGCGGCCATATGCGCCGAGCCCGGCCCGTGGCACGACTCACAGCCGACGTTGGCCAGGTGCGGGGTTTTCTCGATATCGACGAAGCCCCCCTTGTACGGGAAGTTCTCGCGATGCTGCCAGCCGACGACGTGACAGCTGATGCACTCCGGATCGAAGTCGCGCGGAGGATCGGCGGTGTCGTCGGTCGGCGGAACGGTCGAGAGCGAATCCCACGCCCGGCTGTGGCGGTTCTGCGTCCAAGTGCGGTACGACTCCTCGTGGCACGACTGGCATTTGCGCGAACCGACGTACCCTCCCTGAACGGCCGCCTCGGGAGCGTCGATCAGACCCAGACCCAGACCCTTATAGCCCCGGGTGGTGATGATCTCTTTGAGGATCCCCTGGTAGCCGACCATCAGGGAATGGACGTCCTCGGAGCGCTTGAAGCGGGAATCGAGCGCCAAGCGCTGGTAGCGCGGGGCGGTGCTGTCGGGGTAGAAGCCCAGAACGATCAGGTACTTTCCCTTCTCGCCGACTTCGATGAGGTACTGCCCCTTGCTGGTGATCTTCGGCTCGGCGGGGGGCTCGGCGGGGGAGTCGCCCGAAAGAATGATATCGAACAGCGGGAACCGCTCGGCCAGCTCCATCGCCTGGTCTTCCGTCCCGTGGATGATCAGGATATTGTGATCGCACTCCTCCTTCTCGATACGGGGCAGAACGATCGCCAGCCGCTTGGCGGGATCTTCGACCTTAATGTTGTCATCACGGTCGATCGACGGATCGGGGAAGACGACCGACGTGACGCAGAAGCGCAGGCCGTTGACCTCAATCGTCTTGAACGGAAGGGTGTACAGGTCGGTAAAACCGTAAACCCCCACATTGGCCGAGACAAAGAGCGACCGCTCATGGGTATTGGCGGGAACCGTGTAGGTTAAAAGAACATCGGCGGGGAAGCGCAGCTCATTATTGCTTAGGCCGATGGCGTCGTACCCCATGAGGCGGAAAGCGTTGATCGCCATATCGAACTTCAGCTCTTCCTGAATCCCAAACCTGTTGGTGATCAAGCCGGCATCGACCGCCACGACCGGCCACTTCTTCGCGGCCAGTTCGGCGAACAGGGTGTGACGCCGCGAAAGGCCCCCCTTCATCCGATCCATCCCGGCGCAGCCGCACGGCTCGATATAGCCGTTGAGCAGTCCGCTGAGGACCAGGGCGACCTGGGGGGTGTCCCACCCCTCAAAATAGACCCCGTTGGCCTGAATCGGGTCGTACTTTTGACCCGGTTCCTGACCGGTCAATACCGTTTCGTCGTCCGCGCGGGCAACGCGGGCACCCGAAAACAGAACCAGGGACGCGGCGCCGAGAACCAGGGTAAAAAACACCAGAAAACCGAGACGCTTGGAACGGGTGAGGTGTGTCATCATCTTGCTTATCGTTGGGTCTTCCATTCGAAATCGTTCCGCGCGGCCCCTCAAGAGTCCTTCTCTTGGGAGCCCTCGTTTGTGTCAGCAAAAAGAGAGCTTGCTGCGCGCGAAACGGCCGCTATTTATCTTAGTATACGTATTCTACCAAAAAAATCCCCGTTGGGAAACAATCATTTCCCGCATTTCTCGGCTTTCTCCGGCGCGGGTGAGAAATATTCCTTTCGGCCGTTCGGTCTAGAACTCGATTTCGGGGATCAGATCGCGCAGGTAGTCCTTTGTGACGCGAACCGAGTTGATCTTCGGGACGTAAACAAAGTTGTTGCTGGTAATCGTCGAGGTATTCTCGTAGGTATGGGGGAAATCGAGGGTCATCAGGGGACGCGCCTGGCTGGGCTGCTCGTCGCCCGCGCAGGAGAAATAGGCGATACGAAGGGGGAACGGCGTCTTCTGCCCGATGTACAGCTCGACGGTGTCCGGCAGATTGGCCAGCAGGTCACGGTGACGCTCTTCCCCGCGGGTGACCTTCTTCTGGAGGGTGGCCAGAATATCGGAGCGCATCCGGCCGGTCAATCTCCAAACCGGGAGGGTTCCCGAGTTGAAATAACTGACCTGGGGAGTCGGGTCGAATCGGTACCAGTAGCGCAGCGATTGGAGTGTCCCGGCGATCCCCCCCAGGGCGGGGAAGCTCCCGACCGGCGACGGAAGGACGATCCCCCGCTGCTGGAGGAGCCGCTGCTCGTTGCGGCTGAGCTGGCCGAGAATGCCGACCATCTCGGTGAGGTTGATTTCGGTGAGCTTCTTTTCCCCCTCGATCGAGGTGTAGTTCCAGACCGAGCGGCCGTCACAAACGATCTCCAGAATGTTGTCCTCGACCTGATGGTCGATCACCGCGCTGCCCGGAGCGGGAATCTCGAGGTGAAGCCGGAACTTGGTCGGCATCACCGGCGTGTCGAGCACCCCCTGGCGCGCGTGTTTCTCGGGAGCGAGCTCCTCGTAGTGGCCGGTCCCGGTAAAGACCTCACCGAAGAGATTCATCTTCAGTGAAATTTCCGCGGAGATGGAATTGAGGTTTTCCAGGCGCCTGATGGTCGCCGTAATCAGCGCGTCGCTTCCGGGCTGAACGCCCGCGGATTTCGGCGCCGCGTCGTAAGTCTGACGCTGGGGAGAATCGTCAGCGGCCGCCGGACTCAATACAGGAACAATAATCGACAAAACCGTTATAACGATTGTTCCCCACGGGTATCTCTGGAAAAAACGCGCCATAAGGCATTCTCTTGCAAAGTCCGGTAATGGAGGGGCCGAAACAAAGGGACAGGAGTACCCTCTTTCTATCGCCGCGGCCCATCGCCATGGCAAGAGGGAGCTATGCCTGCAGTAATGTAATTATGGGCCCAACCGCGAGCGCCACACCAGCGTCATAGTACGCAATCAGCGGGCTTTCGGGAAGACCAAAAAGGGTTTTAAGCGCTTACAATCCTTGGATCGGAAAATATCAATTAAGGGAGAAGACCCGATGCGTTTCAAATTGATGTTCCTCTGTCTTGCGGTGGTCGTTGCCTGCGGAGCCGGTCCGCTGTCGTCCGGCTTTTCCCGCGGCGGCCGCGATGGTGCCAACGGCCCGCAGCTGTACCCCGGTGTTAATGGCCCCGGCCCCGGCGTGATCCCCGCTTACAGCGGAAGATTCGCCAATCGGGGCGAGTTCGACAAGCTGCAGCCGAATGCCCAGATTCTCTTCCAGGGAGCCAAGGGTATGTCCGTGGCGTGGGATGTCGGCGCGATCGGCGCTTTTGACTCCCAGCCGCGTATCGCCCCGTTCGCCCAGAATTTCGCCGTCGGCAGGATCTACCGTCTGCGTGTCTCCGGGTTCCCGAACCGCGGCGAGAAGACCTATTACCCGACGCTGAAGATCAATTCCGTCACCACCCGCACGGCCGCCTTCCTCGACCACAACGCGATTCCGATTAACCTGACCGATAACGATCTCGATCAGGTTGACTCGGGGAACTTCGTCACGAAGGTGATCTTCCTCCCCGCTCCGGAATTCCAGAACCTGGCGATTGCCGGCGGTGTCGATACGATCATCAACACCCAGCTGCCGGCCGGGGCTGACCCGGTGGTCGAGGCGCAGAACCGCGGCGCGGTTTTGGCGGTGATTCAGATCGGCAACAAAGACCTCTCTCTCCCCGGCGCCTACGACGACCCGGCCGCGATCGGCGGCGGATTGGATGACCGCGACAATCCCAAGGTTCCGCAGGTTCCGATCTCCGGGGTGAATGTCCCCGATTTTGGTACCCCCAATTCGGTGACCCCGTACGGAGTCCCCGGCCCGGCCGTTCTTCCGGCCGCCCCCGAGGGGGTGAAGGACCGCGTTCTGACACCGGTCAACCCGATGCCGGCGACCGAGGTTCCGCGTCTTCAGAACAACTGGAACGACGCCCACTTCTAAGGCACCCGGACATTTTCTGAGGCGCTTCCAGGCGCCGGCGCTTGAAAAACAGCGCGAACTCTCCGAAAACGCGAAGGATTACCTCCTTCGCGTTTTTTTTGTCTCCCCCCAACATACACGAGTGTTTGCGGTAGAATTAGAGACAGTGAGACAGATAAACAGACCACTTATAACCCAAGGAGGATCCATCATGACCTTTCGATCGTTCATATTGGCCTTGGCGATAGGGACATGCCTGGCGACAGGGGCCGCCGCGGCGCCGGCCGCCCAGGAGATTGACGACAGCGAATTTTCTCTTGTCGCGCGCGGCATCCATACCGAAGAGCCGCTTTCGTTTGTCTTGGACGGGGAGCTGATGCGAACCCTGGCGGTTCCCGAGGAAAAGAGCGTCTCGGTCGAGGCGCCGCCCGCCGGACAGGGAAACTTCCCCCGCAAGGAAGTCAAAACCCTCCGCGAGGTAAAGTACGATCCCGTGTCGGGGCTGAAGATCACCTTTGAGAAAACAATCTACGCCGACTGGCCCGGGGTGGTCGAGTGGGTGGCGTGGCTGGAGAACGCCTCGGATCACGATACGCCGAACCTCAAGGAACTGGCCGCCTGCGATATTGTCTTTGAGGTTGGGAACGACCCTCAGCTGTGGCACGGGATCGGCGAGAATAACGATCCGAAACTGAACTACTCGGGCAAGTGGGAACAGCTCCTCCCCGATCA
>CADBTE010000036.1 GCA_902797455.1 uncultured Planctomycetota bacterium
CCCCCTCGCCGAAGAGCGTCAGCGCCGGCGCCTCGTCGCCGAAGAGGTTTGACACGCTTGCCAAAGCAAGCGGGAGGATGATGGCTAATGCCGCGATTTTTGCTGTCTTGAACATCGATGTTCTCCTTATTCTCGGATGAGGACCATCCGGTCGATATAAATATTCTGTACCGCGTCGGGACGCTCGGTGGGAGCGAACCAAAAAAGCGTGGCGGTGGCGGAACCTTCGACGGGAAGAACCCCGAGGTCAACGATTTCGTACCCATCCCGGCTAAGTTCGGTTGTCTTCAGTGTCTTCAGGAAAACGCGCCCTTTTGTATCCTTATCGTAGACCCCAATACTCAAGGCGTCCCCGTCGTCCCCTTCGGCGGCGTCGCACCGGGCGCGCAGAAGGATCCGCGCTTTGACATAGCCCCTCTCGTCGGGAGGCGCGCCGGCCCCTGAGCGCAGGCGTTCCAGTCCGGAGACATCCCACTGGATGGACCAATCGTGGTGATCACCCGCAAGACGAATCGCCTTGCCGTTCCCCGCCTCGGCGTCGTCTTCCAGGAAGGATTGCTTCCCTTGGCCGCCAAGTCTCACATTGAATTCCTCCACGCAGAGCCATGTGTCGTTCGCGAGATCCTTGACCTCGTCCGGAACGACGACGCAGGTCGAGAGCGATTCGTGAAGCTCATCGAGCCATTCCCCGAAGATGGCCTTTCTCCCTTCCGCGGCGCAGTCGACGCGGTACTTTTCCAGAAGCGCCCGGTACTCTTGAAAATAGTCCTCGATATCACCGACGGGGGAAGAGAGATTGCGCGCGGCAAGATCGATCCGGCGGTTCGGCCAGTCGCGCAGCCAGGCCAGATGAACCGGTATCGATTCGCGCTCGATTTTATTGGCCAGGCCGGCGAAGCGCTCCGGAGAAAGTTCTTCGTCTTCGCGCGCCGCGGCGAGGGCCTGATCCATGAGCTTAGTCGCTTCGATCAGCGTTTCCGTATCGAGCCAGCCAAAGGCCGACTCCATATAGAGGCGCAGATTGACGTCGGATTTGACCGCGCGGTCGGTCAAAAGATCGAGATACCGGCGCAGAATCGCCCCCACCTTGGGGGAGTAGTAGCCGTTTAAGAACTCATCTTCCAGCCGGCGCTGATCCAGATCCGGGTTCCACAGGAGCTTAGAGATCACCCAGTTGCGCATCCGGACAAAGTCCCCCGCCGGGCAAAAGTTGTCCCCCTGCTCGAAGATTCCGACGGCTTTGTTTCTGACGAAGAAGCGAATGTTCGGCCCCAGGACCTGAAGGTTCGGGTGCGGGAGCATATAGTTGATGAAGTTGGTGACGTAATCCCAGATGAAGAGCTGCTTGGAGATGGCGCTCCATTTTTCAATATGCTCGAGGAGCGATTGATTGCGTCCCCCCTCTTCCAGCGGGGTAAGAAAGGAATTCTCGATCGTGCACAGCCGAATGATCACATTGTCCCGCGGACGGACCACCTTCGGCGCGAAGCGGGACTCCTGATAGGCGAGTGTCTCGACCAAAACGTCGGGGCGCTCTTTCTCGATCGCCTCGGCGACGTCGTTGACAAAGGTGATCAGCGGACCGGCCTGGGAGTCGTTTTCATCGACAAGCTTTTGACACTCGGGGCACTGGCACCACCGGCCGCAGTCGTTCTGACTGATCGAGATGATTCTCGCGTCGGGATCATCGTCGAGGAAGCGCAGCGCGTTGCGGATAAACTGTTCCTTCATCTCGGGATTGGTCAGGCACAGCTGCGCGTTCTTATCTTGGCGCTGGCCGTCGACCAAGGCGTACCAGTCAGGATGCTCGGCGAAATAGTCCTTCGGGGGAAGGATCGGATAGAAGGAATGGACAAACAGACAGAACGGCTCGTGTCCGCCGTACTCGGGGGGAACGGGGTTGTAATGCCCGTTCATCTTCATCCGGGCGGAGAAGATGCCCCCGGCGTTTCCCTGGCGCGCGTCCAGACAGAACGATTCGCGCGAGATCACCTTTGGCGCGTATCGGGTCGGGGATACCTCAATATCGAGCGTCGGCCGCTCGGGGATGGTCGACTCGGTACTGGTCCACCAGCGGCAGCCGACACAATCTTCTAAGAACGTATAGACGGCGTACAGCGGTCCGCGGCGCGGGTGGCCGGAAAAGACGATCGACGCTCCCGCCGGCTGGATAATGATCCCGTCCCGGCCGATCGACTCTTCCGGCTCGGTGCCGACCGAGGCGAGCAGCCCTTTCGACCGTTCCCCCGGGCCGATGACCAGGAGCTTTTCTTTATCCTTGGCCTGTTCTTCCACCTGACTTTCCGAGAGAATCGGAAACTCGGCTCCTGTCACCTGGTTTAAGAACGAAGCCAATTCCTCGGCGGCGGTCCGCTGAACCGCCGTCGGCGTTTCGGGGAG
>CADBTE010000037.1 GCA_902797455.1 uncultured Planctomycetota bacterium
GTCTCGTTCATTCAGCGCCCGCTGACCCGCTCGCTTCACTCGTACTACGTGGGGCGGTCGTCGGATAGAATCAAAGGCCAGATGAAGCGCCTCGAAGAGATGGGCTACTCCCCCGATATCGCCCTGATCCCCGCGCGCAGCGGCATGGCCGACCGCGAGGTGTGGCTGTTCCCCGACGATATCGCCCGGCTGCGCCGGATACTCTTCCCCGACCAGGCCGATTCGGCCGATCCGCCCGCCGGCCCGATCTCGGTCTTCACCAACGAGCAGCTCCTGGCGATGGCCGACAACTACCAAAAGCCCGACACCGAAGCCCCCGGCGCCGGAGAACTGGCCACCCCGAGCAGTCAGGGGGCCGTCTCGTTTATCTTCTGGGAGAAACTCGCCGACGACCCGCGCGTTAAGGCCAAGTCGCTGTCGATGCCCGAGACGTTCGTGATTTTCTTAAAGGCGGCGGTCTTTCTCGGGATCCTGATCGGCAGCCCCGGCATCTTTTATCACTTCTGGGCGTTCGTCGGGGCGGGGCTTTACGCCAGCGAGAAACGCTATGTCTATAAGTACCTGCCGTTCAGCTTGACCCTCTTCTTTGCCGGGGCGGCGCTGGCGTTCTTCGTCATCTTCGAGATGGTCCTGTCGTTCCTGCTGACCTTCAACGCCGGAATGAATATCGACCCCGACCCGCGAATCAGCGAGTGGCTCAAATTCGCGATGATCCTCCCGCTGGGCTTCGGCATCAGCTTCCAGCTTCCGCTGGTGATGTTCGCGCTGTACCGGCTGAGGATCTTCACGATCGAGGCGTATTGGGACAAGTGGCGCATCTCGGTGGTGATCATCGCCTTCCTCTCGATGATGTTCACCCCCCCCGATCCGTGGAGTATGATCTGCATGGTCTCGGCGCTCATATCGCTCTACTTCCTCGGCATCCTCCTGTGCAAACTGGCGCCGGTGCCGAAGCTCGAAGACGATGACGATGACGATGAGGATGATCGGTGACGGCACAGCGGCGGCCGATACAGCACAGGCGGCGGCGCCGGCGCTTTGTGCCGTACTTTCCTGTGCTATACTTCCCTTGCGCGGGGAAAGATCCCGGGTTCGACGTTTTTCATTGAAAGAAAGTATCTATGGCGATCCAGTTTCAGGCGACAAAAGCGTTTTTTATCGGCATCGATTCCGACGGCTGCGCGTTCGATACGATGGAGCTCAAGCACAAAGAGTGCTTCATTCCCGCGATCATTAAGCACTGGGGGTTCCAGAGCGTCAGCAAGTACGCCCGCGAGGCGGCCGAGTTTGTCAACCTCTACTCCAAAAGCCGCGGGGTCAACCGGTTCCCCGCGCTGATCGAGGTCTTCGAGCTTCTGGCCCGCCGTCCCGAGGTGCGGGCCCGCGGGGTTCACCCGGTCCCACCGCCGGAGATCATCGAGTGGATGAACCGCGAGACGAAACTCGGCAACCCGGCCCTTCAGGCCGAGGTCGAGCGTACGCACAACCCAATGCTCGAAAAGACCCTCGCCTGGTCGATCGAGGTCAACCGCGTCGTCGACCAGATCGTCGGCGAGGGGGTCGCCCCGTTCCCGTTCGTCCGTGAGTCGATGGAAAAGTGCTGCGCCAAGGCCGACCTTGTCGTCGTCTCGGCCACGCCGCAGGCCGCCCTCGAGAAAGAATGGGCCAACCAGGGACTGGCCCGGTTCGTGACCGCCATCTGCGGCCAGGAGGCCGGGACCAAGAAAGAATCGCTGCGATACGCCGCCGGCTATGAGCCGGACCACGCGCTGATGATCGGCGACGCCCCGGGCGATTACAAAGCCGCCCGCGCCAATAACGTCCTCTTCTATCCGATCAATCCGGGCGGGGAAGAAGCCAGCTGGAAGCGGTTCTTCGAGGAAGGGGCCGACCGATTCTTCTCGGGGACCTTCGCCGGCGCCTATCAAGAGGCCCTTTTGGAAGAGTTTGACTCGCATCTTCCGGTTAATCCGCCTTGGGAGAAATAGATGAAGTGTCCCTACTGCCACTCCGATAATAACTCTGTGATCGATACCCGCCCTGGCGATGAGGGGTTTTCGATCCGCCGGCGTCGCGTCTGCAAGTCGTGCCGCAAGCGGTTCACCACCTTCGAGCGGATCGAAGTGGCGACGGTGCGCGTCATCAAAAAAGACGGAACGCGGGTCCCCTTTGACCGCGAGAAACTCCGCCGTGGGGTCGAGCGCGCCTGCTGGAAACGGCCGGTGAGCGAGGGGCAGATATCGGCGCTGGTGGCCGATGTCGAGACCCAGCTGGAGAACGAGGGGGAGATCGAAATCACGACCCGCGCCATCGGTCAGACGGTAATGCGGCTGCTTCGCCAGCTCGACGATGTCGCCTACGTGCGGTTCGCCAGCGTCTACCGCAAGTTCGACAGTGTCGAAGATTTCGCCCGCGAGCTGGCGCCGATGCTCGAGGTGTCGCGCAAAAGATCCCGAGACAGGGGGGCTTAGTTTCGCGAAAGGGGCCCGGTTTGCGCGCCGCGCGCGGACTCGGCCGTCCGTTTTTTTGTTATAAACCGTATAATCGGGGAAAGATTCAAAAAATTTCTAAGTTAAAATAAGACAGATAGGGGTTCTTGTTGACATAGGCAAGTACTGTTGGTTATACTAACAGAAAGTGCCCCTTTCCTAGGGTATTCTTGCCGCGGATAACCGCCGCGCTGCGGCGCCGGTTGTCCGGTCCGGCGGGTTTCCCGCAAAAGAACAGGTTCCAACGTCAGGCGAGGTCGCTGCGATGAAATTGGTCGGAAAAATATTTGTATGCCTCATCATGATCATGAGCATTGTCTTCTTTTCGCTGACCTTGGTGGTCTACGCCTCCCATAAGAATTGGAAGGAAGATTCCGCCCAGAAGGCCGAGAAGATCACCCAGCTGGAGGGCGAGAAGAAAGCGCTCACCGCCGCCAAGGGAGACCTGGAGAAGAAGCTCGCCGACGAGAGCGCTTCTTACACCAAGGCGATCGCCGCCCTTCAGACGAAGGTCGACGGCCTCCAGGCCGAGAACAATTCTCTGGCGAAAGAGCGCGATACCCTGGCGACCGAGTCGCAGCAGCGGCTCGATACGATCAACGCCAACAACAAGATGATCGGCGAGTACCGCGCCAATATCGAGACGATGGAGCAAGACCTGGCCACCGCTCAGAAAGACCGCGCCGGCTACCTCCAGACCCTGGCGACCACCGTCAACAATATGCACGAGCTGTCGACCATCCGCGGCGACCTCGAGACGAAAAACAAAGAGCTGACGGCTCAGTTCGACAAGGCGATGCAGGTTCTCGAGAAGAAGGGGCTCCAGCCCGAGCCGGAACTGTACGGCGATACCGTGGCGCACGCCGTGCGGGGGACGATCGAAGCCGTTCAGGAGGGCCCCCGCGGTCTGCTGATGGTCTCGCTCGGTTCCGACGACGGGCTTCAGCCGTCGCACGTCCTGGAGGTTCACCGCGGCGACGTCTACCTGGGGAAGATCCAGGTGGTGACCGTCGAGCCGAACCGCTCGGTCTGCCGCGTTCTTCCGGAGTTCCGCCAGGGGACGATGCAGGAGGGGGACAGCGTCGTCTCCCGCTTCGAGAACTGACATCCCGGCCAAAATTACTCCCCGCTTAGGGGATATCACAGCGCTCCGGACAAGATATAAAGCCATTCTAAAGCCATAGGGAATATCAACGATGGTGTCGTTAAAGAAGGGCTCTAAGTCACAGAAAAAGACGCCGAAACCTCCGAAGGAGAAAAAAGCCCCCAAAGAGAAGAAGGCGCCGAAGGCCAAGGCCCCCAAGCCGCCGAAGCCGGCGGTCCGGTACCGGCCCGACGTCTACACCCTGCTGCTGCTGATCGCCTTCCTGGCGCTGGTGGCGGCCTGCGTGCTCGGCTGGCTCGATATCAGCTCGTACAAGTAAGGCACAAGCCCAAGGCGCCCGGCGGCGCCTGGGACGCGTGTCGTTCACCGCGGTCTTTTAAGGGCCGCGGTTTTTTCTTTTCACGCTGCTGTTCCGCCCCCCGCGCTTTGCCGCTCGGCTCTTGCTCAGGAGGGGGGTTGCTGATAGAATATTTCTGTTATGGAAGCACTTCTAGAGGGCCTCAATCCGCCGCAGCGCCAGGCGGTCCAGTTCAAGGATGGTCCGCTCCTGGTTCTGGCCGGTCCCGGGAGCGGCAAGACCCGCGTCGTCACTCATCGCATCGCCCATCTGATCGAGTCCGGGGTTTCCGGACGGAATATCCTCGCCCTGACCTTCACCAACAAGGCCGCCGACGAGATGCGCGCCCGGCTCGAGGCGCTGGCCCCGGGCAGCCGCGTCTGGATGGGGACTTTTCACCGTTTTTGCGCCTGGGTGCTGCGCCTCTATATCGACCATACCCCGCTGGAGCCGAATTACTCGATCTACGATACCGACGAGAGCAAAAAGATCGTCGATCTGATCGTCGGCAAGGGTCCGCTTCCCAGCGGCGTCGACGCGGCCGGGATCCTCGCCAAGATCGGCCGGCTGAAGAACGACCTTGTCCTTCCCGGCGATTTCCAGCCCAACCCCCGCTCGGCGCTGGAGGCCGAGACGGCCAAGGTCTACCCGCAGTATCAAAAGGCGCTTTTAAACGCCAACGCGGTCGATTTCGACGACCTGCTCCTGCATACCGCCGCGCTTTTGGATAAGTACCCCGAGATCCGCGCTCAGCTGGACCGCCGCTTTCAGTACATTTTGGTCGATGAGTATCAGGACACCAACCGGGTGCAGTACGTCATCGCGCGCGGTTTGTCGATCGACTACCCCAACTTAGCCGTCACCGGCGACCCCGACCAGTCGATCTACGGCTGGCGGGGGGCGAATATCCAAAATATCCTGAACTTCGAAAAAGACTTCAGGGACGTGACCGTCATTCGTCTGGAAGAGAACTACCGCAGCACCAAGCGGATCCTGGCGGCGGCCTCGGCGCTGATCAAAAAGAACCGGATGCGCAAAGACAAAGAGCTCTTCACCCAAAATATGGAGGGGAAGCGCCCGGTTCTGCTGTCGTGCGGTGACCACGCCGAAGAGGCCGGCCTGATCGCGAGGTTCATCAAAAGCCAAATCGACTCCGGCCGCCGGTCGCCGCGCGATTTCGCCGTTTTTTACCGTGTCAACGCGCTGTCCCGCGTCTTGGAGCAGGCGATGCGCACCGCCGGTGTCCCGTTCCATCTGGTTCGGGGGCTGGAATTCTACAACCGCAAAGAGATCAAAGACCTGATCGCCTATCTGCGGCTGGTCTATAACCCGGACGACGCCCTGTCGTTCCTGCGGGTCGTCAATCTGCCGGCGCGGGGGATCGGACGGGTGACGCTGCGGCTGCTGGACCAGTTCGCCCTGGAGAATCAATGCTCGCTGCTTCGCGCCGCCCGGTACGCCGATAAAATTCCGAAGCTGCCGCGCCGCGCCGCCGCTTCGCTGAAAGGATTCGTCACGCTGATCGACCGGCTCGCCGAGATGGACCGCGGCGACGCCGACTTAGAGGTGCTTCTGTCGTTTCTCTTAAAAGAGACCAAGTACGAGGCCCCTCTGCGCGGCTCCAACCTTGAGGAGGACCTGCAGCGCCTGGCGAATATCCAGGAGCTGCTGACCGATCTGCGCGAGTTCGACCGTCAGTTCGAAGAAGAGCCCCCTGACGACGGGGAAGAGGCCCCGGCGGCGACCCGGCTGGGCCGGTTTTTGGAACAGGCCGCCCTGGCCAGCGACGTCGACGACCTGGATGACAGCGACCGGGTCTCGCTGATGTCGCTGCACGCCGCCAAGGGGCTGGAGTTCCCCGTGGTTTTTATGATCGCCCTGGAGGATAATATTCTGCCGCACGAGCGCAGCGCCAAATCGCCCGCCCAGCTGGAGGAAGAGCGCCGGCTGATGTTTGTCGGCATGACCCGGGCCCGCGAGGAGCTGTATTTAAGCCGAGCCCGGTTTCGCGAGTTCCGCGGGGTTTTTTCGTGCACCATCGCCAGCCGTTTTCTGTTCGATATTCCCGAGGCGCTGCGTGAGGATATCGACTCGGGCGACTTTGAAGAGGAACAGGGGCTGGGAGAGGTGTCCGCCGGCGTCCGTTCGCCCGACTCTCCCCCCGCCGCGCCGCGCGCCTCTGCCCGCGCCAAGGGAAGCCGTTTCTCGCGGCCGGCCGAGACGGTGACACGCGAGGAGGA
>CADBTE010000038.1 GCA_902797455.1 uncultured Planctomycetota bacterium
CGACAACGTCGGAAAAACCGACCAGTGGTTCGCCCGTCCCCTGAGCGAATCGGGAGAGGTCTCCACGCTGGAGGTCCCCGGCGTGATTCAGAAGAACTGGCCCGACTATCACGGGCTGGCCTGGTACGAGCGGACATTCGCCACCCCCGACAACCCGAACCAGAACGGACGGTATATCCTGCGCTTCTGGCAGGCGGAGTACCGCGCCGACGTTTGGCTCAACGGGGTTTACCTCGGTTTCCACGAGGGGGGCGAAGTGGCGTTTGAACTCGACGCCACCGAGGCGATGGCCCCCTTGGGGGATTCCAACCGCCTCACCGTCCGGGTTCTCAACGCCGCCGACACGCCGATCGACGGGATTTCGATGGCGAACGTCCAGCACCGCTACAACAAGAACACCATCGTCCCGGGATGCGGCTACTCCACCGGGGGTCTGGTCGACTCGGTGGAACTGCTCAAAACCCCCGCGGTCCGGCTAACCGACCTGCAGCTGATCCCCGACTGGAAGACCGGCGAAATCGAGGCCCGCGCGACGGTCGAAAACACCCTCCCGGGAAAGATCGCCGCGGCGATTGAACTGTCCGCCGCCTCGACCGACGGGGGTACTTATGTCTCGGCGCCGCCGACCGGGCAAATCGAAATCCCCCAAGGCAAATCGACCATCACCTCGACGATCACCGTCCCCGACTTTAAGCTCTGGGAACTGAACGATCCGTACCTCTATACCGTCGCCGCCGCGCTGGACGTTTATGATTTATCCCAAGCGGCCGAGCGAAACAGGATCGCGGCCGACAATCGATCGGCCGTGTGCGGTTTTCGCGATTTCCGCTTCGAGCGCGGCGCGTTCCGGCTCAACGGGAAGCGTATTTACCTCAAGTGCTCCCACTCCACGTGCGAGACGCCGATCACGTTCCGCGTCCCGATCGATAACGACTTTTTCCGGCGCGATATCCTCGCCTGCAAGACGATGGGATTTAATATGATCCGCTACATCGCCGCAATGCCCCGCCGGTTCCAGCTCGATCTGTGCGACCGGGTCGGCTTTTTGGTCTACGAGGAGTGCCTTTCCGCCTGGTGCTTTGACAAGTGCCCCGAACGCCCACAGCGGTACCTCGACAACATCCTCGGGATGATCGAGCGCGACCGCAATCACCCCAGCGTGGTGATCTGGGGGCTGCTCAACGAAATCAGCGAAGACGAACTGGTTCTCTACGCCGCCTCGCTTCTGCCGCAAATCCGCCGGGCCGATCCCGACCGGGTCATTATGCTCAACAGCGGCAGCTGGGACCGATTCGACGCCGAGGCGGCCGGCGGCGTCGACTACTCCGCCTGGCGGCGAAAGTACGCCCCGCACACGCCGACGGCCTTTAAAAACGGCACCGACAGCGAAATCATCGACGACAATACCCGCTGGCCGGCCAAGACCTTCTTCCTGCATCCCGGAGCGGCGGGGGGCGAGTACGCCGCGGCGCGCTTCACCGCCCCGATCGAGGGGAACTACACCGTCGCGGCGCGATTCTTCGGTACCTTTTTGGGAGGGACCACCACCTCGATCGATCTGTTCCAGGGGGATAAAAAGATCTGGTCGGGCGATATTAACCTGGCCTCGGGGAGCAACGAGGCGGCCTACGACGGCGAACTGCGGCTGGCCGCCGGCGAGGTGTTCAGCGTCGCCGTCGGGATCGGCAACGAAAACGGCGGCGGCGACACCACGGCGGTTGACCTTAAAATCACCGCCCCCGACGGGCACCTCTACGACGTGATGGCCGACTGCCAGTTTGAAACAAACCCGTGCGGCGTCTGGTCATACGGCTATCTGGCCCCCGGCAATCAGCCCGATCTTTCGACCTTCACGCTCTTCACCCTCGGCCAGGAGCGGTTCTGTTACGAGCCGATCGGGCGCTGCGCCAATCCCGGCTGCGAAAACTGGAGCAACGACCTGGCGGACACCCACCCCTACCGGAACGTTCCGCACACCGCCGAGATTATTCAGCAGCTGCGCCGGCACGACAGCACCTTCCGACCCGAGTTCCTCCCGCGGCGCGGCGCCGATCAGCCCGGCAGCCGCGCGGTATTCCTTTCGGAGTACGGGATCGGCAGCGCGGTCGACCTGTTCCGGCTGGCGCGTCTGTTCGAGCAGTACCACGGAACCGACGCCCCCGACGCCAAGCACTATAAAGCGCGGCTCGACAGTTTTATGGCCGATTGGAACCGATGGAAACTCGACGAGACCTTCGGCTCGCCGGAAGATTTCTTCCGCCAGGCGATCGCCCGCATGGCCGAACAGCGCCGAATCGGGATCAACGCCATCCGTTCCAACCCCCGCGTGATCTCGCACAGCGTGACGAGCACCCACGACCAGGCGATGGCCGGCGAGGGGCTGACCACACTGTGGCGCGAGTACAAGCCGGGGACCATCGACACGATGGCCGACCTGTTCGCCCCGCTGCGTTTCTGTCATTTCGCCGAGCCGCCGCAATGTTTCAGCGGTTCGGAGGTTCACTTCGAGTCGGTCCTGGTGAACGAGGACGTCCTCCCGCCGGGGGACTACCGAGTACGGTTTATCATCACCGGCCCAAACAACACCCGCGTCTTCGACCAGATCCGAACCGTCACCATCCCTGCCCCGCCGCAAGGGGAAGAAAACCCGTTCGCCCTGTCAATCTTCGACGAGACACTCCCCGTCGCCGGTCCTGAAGGGGAATACCATTTCCGCGCCGTATTTGAGGAAAACGCCGCGGCAAGCGGCGGCGATGAGCGCTTTTATGTCACCGACCGCGCGGCGCTGCCGGCGGTCGAAGGCCCAATCGCCGTCTGGGGGGGCGATGCCTGTCTTGTCGATACCTTGCGCGGCCTGGGCATCGACGCCTCCCCCTTAGATATGGCCGCCGCCCGGCCGGAAGGGCTGCGCGTGATCGTCGGCCGGACGGCCGAGCAGGACGCGGCGGGGTTCGAACAGCTGATGAAACTGGTTCGAGCCGGGGCGCGAGTCCTGTTTCTGGACCCCCAGCAGGCGGTATCCCAAGGGAAAGATGTCTCGATCCTTCCGAGCGAGGTGACTTTCGAGCAGCTTCCCCAGTGGCTCTATCACAAGGACGACTGGACCAAACGAAGCGTCTTCTTCGATTCTCTCCCG
>CADBTE010000039.1 GCA_902797455.1 uncultured Planctomycetota bacterium
AACGGCACCTCGGCGAAACTGGCGGTCGAGCTGTCCGGAAAAGATTCCGACACCCTTTTTGACCTGGCCCGCCAGACGCTCCATCTGCTCAAAGAGGTGCCGGGCTCACTCGACGCCAGTATTGAGCAGGAGGGGCCCCAGGCGCAGCTTCGCATCGTCCCCGACCGCCGTCTGTGCGCCCGTTATAACGTCAGTATCGAGGACGTCTCGAATTTGATCAATATAGCGATGGGAGGCAGCCCCGTCGGAACACTCTACGAGGGGGAGCGCAACTTCGATATCGTCGCCAAACTCGACCGCAAGACGATGGCGTCTCCCGAGGCGATCGGACAGCTTCCGGTTCATTCCGCCGACGGGACCCCGATTCCGCTTTCGCAGGTCGCGTCAATCGATATCGTCGACGGCCAGACGGTCATCGCCCGCGGCGACGGGACCCGGCGCCTGACGGTTCGCTGCGACGTGACCGGCCGGGACGAGGGAAGTTTCGTCGCCGAGGCGCAGAAGCGATTCCAGCGGCAGATCGAACTCCCCCCCGGATACAAAGCCGAGTGGCTCGGCATGTTCGAGAACCTTCAGCGGGCGTATCACCATTTTCTGCTGATTATTCCGGCGACGATCGGGGTGATCTTCCTGATTCTGGCGATCAACTTCGGCTCGTTCCGCGCCGCGTTCGTTCTGCTGCTTCCGATTCCGTTCGCGTTCGCCAGCGGCGTTTTGGCGCTGTGGCTGCGCGATATGCATATGAACGTCTCCACGGGCGTCGGGTTCGCCACCCTCTTCGGCGTCGCGATTATGGACGGGGTTCTGATGATCCAGGGGATCACGAAATACCGCCACCTCGGCTACACGCCGGACGAGGCGATCGTCCACGGACGCGTCGATCGGCTGCGCCCCGGGCTGATGACGACCTTAGTCGCGGTGCTGGGGCTTCTTCCGGCGTCGCTGGCCGTCTCGCTCGGCTCGGACGTCCAGCGTCCGCTGGCGACGGTGATCATCTACGGTCTGACCGGTTCGACCCTCTTTACGCTGTTCGTCACGCCGGTCTTCTACCGGATCTTCCTTCCCCCGCTTCGCAAAAAACGGAAGATCGATTTCCTTTCCGACGACACGCCGCCAAGCGGCCCGCCGTCGGAAGGTTAAAGCGTTTTTCAAAACAAAGCGCGAAAGCCGAGGAACACGAAAGGGGGGATCATTCCCCCCTTTGTTTTACCTTAACGATTCACCGAAAGCGCGGCGGTCAGATGAACGTCCAGCCGCCGTCGGCCCCCTCCCGGGCCAGCGCCGTCTCCAAAGGGGGAATCTCTGTCGCCGCGGTCTGTTCGCCGCGGCGCAGATGAACCGTCACGGCGCTCTTCTGGAGGTTCCAAAGCAAAGCGGCCCGGGCGTCGGGGTACCAGCCCAGAACGATCGGCACTTCTTCTTCGATATAGGGGATATTCTCGCGGCGCAGCCGCGGAAGAATCGTCCGGCGAAACGCGAAGAGCGACTCAAACGTCTCGTCCATTTTTTCGAATCGACCGGTCCGCGAGTCGGTTCGGGCGAAGCATTTAGTCCCCTTCGAGGCGATCTCCCCGCGCTCCAAGGCGCGGGCGTCGTTCTCCCCCAGGAAGGTCCAGCCGTCGTCGGGAAGTTCCGAACAGACCTCGAACGGAACCCCTGCCGCCAGGAACAGAGAGTTCGAGACATCCCCGATAAAGTACCGCGCGGCGTCCCCCCAATAGTGCTTGAAAGGCCCCTTGGCCGGATGATTTTTGAGGATCTCCTGATAGCGGGCTTCCTTCTTCATCTTCGGCTCGAAAAACGGCCAGTAATCGGCCGGGACACAACACATAAACATGGTGTTGCGAACGTCGGCAAAAGTAGAAACGGCCAATTTTGAGGCCATATTCTCTTTCGACAGGGCGTTGTCCGGGAAGTTCGTGGTTTCGCTGAACGTCCTCCCCGGAAGGGAAAAACGGCGGTGCGTCAGGACGCTGAACAGTTCGCGTGTTTTGTTGATCGTCGGATCGTAATCCCGGTCGCTGAACATCAATTCACCGACGCGGAAGAGTTTTTCCCGATACGCGTCGAGCCGAATCCCCGAGCGCTCCGACCCCATGTACATCACCATGATCCCCAGATCGACCTCGGGAGCGGCCTCTTCCAGACGGCGGAAGCAGCCGTACAGCAGATCGCACTGATAATCGACCCATTGGCGGTGAAGTTCGGAAGGATTGTTGCCGCGCAGATCATCGAGAAGTTCGTTCCATCGCTGCCGCGTCAGTCCCGCCGCGCGGCAATACGCCTCCTCGCATTGCGGGCAGACACACCCTCCCACCGAGCCGGGAGAATCGGCCAGGCGGAAATCGTCGTCGAGAAAGTGATCGCACGGACCGAACCGTTCATAGAGCTTCCGGTTTTCCTCGGCGAGGATTTCGTCCAGAGGATGGTGAAAAGACCCCCCCCATCCCTGATAGCCGCCGGCGCGCTGTACCGGTTTGCAGGCGGGGTGAAAAGCTCCGTGATCGAAGTCTATCGCAACGGGATGCCCAAAGGGCATCGACAGCAGGTGCGGCGTCATCCCCAGCTCACGAGCCCTGCGGGCCGCCTGATCGATCGGACCGAAGTCGGGGAGGTTTCCGTAAACGATCGTCGTCAGCCACAGATCGCTCACCCCCGCCTCTTTCCACCGCTGGGGCAATTCCGGATCGGAAATAACCGTTTGGCAGCCGACAGACAGATGGTACCGGCGGCTCGGGGAGTCGATTCTTCGGTAATCTCCGTTGGGAAACAGTACCGTCGGGGAGGACGGCCGGGAAGTGTCGGCAAAACCGGGAGCAAAAGAATACGCCGCCAGTCCGGCCGCCGATCGGGCCAAAAACCACCGGCGGGAACAGATACAAGGTGAAGGTCTCATTTTCGAAATATTTCCCTATCCGACGCGGTTGATCGCGGATCTTCTTTCGCTTCCTCAAAACCGGTCTTGTTACGGCATCTTTTCCTTCGGGGTATCCCCGAGCATGCGGGAAAGAACCGGTTCGACTTCCGCCCCCCAGCGTTTATACCCCTCCTCGTTCGGGTGGCCGAAATCGGGCATCAGATCCTTGGGGATCACCCCGTTTTCATCGACCCAAAGGTGACCGATATCCATCAAGGTGACGTTCGGATAATCGTTGAACATATCCGGCAGAAGCGCGTTGATCGCGGCGACCCGAAGACGGGTCGGATGATCGGGCTTTTCGCCGGCGGGGAAGATCTTAAGAAGCAAAATCGGCATATCGGGGTAGAGCCCGGTCAGCTTATCGACGATCGCCCGGATCGCCCGGGCGACCTCTTCGGCGCTGTTCTCAAACGAGTTGTTGACCCCGATCAGGAGCATCGCCGCCTTCGGGTGGATATTCTCCATCGGCAGGTTGTCGAGACGCCACAGAAGATGCTGGGTTCGGTCGCTGCCGATGCCGAGGTTGGCGAAATTTCGGTCGCCGTAGTAATACTCCTCGACCGCCCGGCCGGTGGTGTCCCAGTAGTGCGTGATCGAATCCCCCAGAAGAAGCAGATCGACATTCCCCTCGGCGATTCGCGCCTTCTGCGCTTCGAAACGATCTTTCCACCAGTCCTGATCGAGCTTGTCGACCGGAACCATGCTCGTCGGCAGCGGCGCGGAGTTTGCCTGTTCCCCCTCTTGGGCGGTTAAGGCGCCCGCGCAGGCGAAGATAA
>CADBTE010000040.1 GCA_902797455.1 uncultured Planctomycetota bacterium
CAGCCGCGCGCAGCGCAGCAGAATGATCGACGAGACCGCCCGGGCCTCCTCCGGCGAGATCGCGGTACCGTCGGCCAGCGAGGCGAAGGCACTGCCGGCCCGGTCGAAAGAGGCATGCTCATCGAAATCAAACAGCGCGAAACCGTGGTCGGCCAGACGTCCGCCGAGCCGGTGGAACGCCTCGTGCCGGGCGGCCAGCGCGTCGAGAAGATCGTCCAGGGAACGGATCGACCGGTCGGCCGTGCGGCCCAGCTTTTCCAGATACGCCTGGTAGGCGCGCGCCCCATCTTCGGTCACCGCGCCTAAGGGGAGCGCCTTATCGGGGCGGAAGGTGGGAAGAACGCGGATGCCGAAAAGCCCCTTTTCGTACTCGCCGGCGAGCCGACGGTGCGCCTCGAGCCGATCGGCCGGATCGTCGGTAGTGCAAACCACCTTCACGTTCATTCGGGTCATTAAGCCGCGGGCCGAAAAGCCGTCGCCGGCCAAAAGCTCGTTGCATCGGTTCCAGATCGACTCGGCGGTATCGCCGCCGAGATAGCGATCGGTGATCCCAAACGGATTGGCCAGCTCGAGGATCGTCCAATGGAAAAGGGGATGGCGGATCGTCTTCGGGAAGACACGCGACCAGGCGAGAAATTTCTCCCAGTCGGAAGAATCGCCGGTGATGAATTTTTCGGGGACGCCGCAGGAGCGCATCGCCCGCCATTTGTAGTGGTCCCCCCCCAGCCAGATCTGCGCGAGATTGTCGAAGCGGCGGTCTTCGGCGATCTCCTTGACCGGGAGATGGCAGTGATAGTCGATGATCGGCTTTCCCTCGGCGTACTCGTGATAGAGCCGACGGGCCGACTCGGTACGAAGGAGGAAATCGGGGTTGTACAGTCCGCTCATTGTCTCCCCTCCAGTTTCGCCGCGGTGGTCCAAAGCCCGGCGCTGGGGGTACTGATATAGTACACTTCCTCACCGTCGGGCATCGTGTTGAAGCCGTTCTTCATGGAGGCGGGGTTATAGCGCGCGAGCGTCTCGTTCAGATCGGCGTAATGAAAACCGACCGACTCGACCTCCTCACGGGAGAGATGCCCCGGAGCGTAGGTGATTTTGAAACGCCCTTCGGAAGAACCGTGAATAAGGTGCGCGGTCCCGTGGGTGAGGTCTTGGAGAACCGGCTCGGTCTTCCAAAGGCGCATAATGTTCTCGGTCCCCGAATAGCCGTAGCGGCGAATCAGCGCGTCGACATCTTCCTGTTCGCCGAAGCGCTTCAGCCCGGGGGCGATGATCAGCAGCTCGCCGCCGTCGGCCATCGCCATGCGGGTACGATAGATCGCCTTATTGGCGACCCAAGTGCTGTAGAACTCATCCCCCTGCATCACGGCGACCACCTTTTTCAGCGGCTCGACAATAGTGATATTCTGCCGACGTGAGGCACGGGCGGCCATAAGGTAGGTATCGACGTCGTCGCCGACATAAACCCCGGTGTGCCCGAGGCGCCCCTGCTGATCGTACGCCATCACGACCTCGAAGTAGAAGTCGGGCAGATCGCCGAGATAATCATTTTCGGCCTTGTTATAACATTTTCTCAGCGGGGTGGTCAGGTTCCCGAGATTGTTCTCGATCCCGCAGCACGCCGCCATCATGTGCGAGGCGCAGATCATCGGCTTGCCTCCCAAACCGATGAAGTAGTTCTTGTTATGGTTGGCGAAGCCGAGCACCTCGTGAGGAACGATATGCCCGACATTGACGATCAAATCCCATCCACCGTCGAGCAGCAGCGTATTGAGCGAAACGGGGATGGCCCAGTCGGCTTTGCCGCTCGAGACATCGCGGACGAAGTCGGCGGGGACCTCGCCGATCGTGCGGGCGCCGCCGCGCCAATCGTGCGCGTGAATCCGCTCTTCGGGGACGGTACCGAACATCCACTTATTCTGCTGCGGCGTGTGGGGAACGTGCTGGCCGAGGGTCGGAATCAGATGAACCTCCGCCCCCAGATCGGTATAGAAGTGATAGAGCGATTCGGTGATCCAGCCGGCGCCGCTGTGGGCCCGGGTAATATCGGGGGGAAGAAGCAGAACACGGCGCGGCTTGGGACAGATTCGCCCCAACGATTCCTCGGCGGCCCGCCGGGCCAGTTCCAAAACCGCCTGACGGTTAAGTTCCCCTTCTTGATAAAACCAGGGCATCTTGTCCTCCCCCGCCGCGCGGCATCGAGCGCGCGGCATTGATCGCTTCGAAAAAACTAAAAACAATCGGCTGACAGACTCATCAGCCGGTCGGTACTCGTTTTAGGGCTTCGGTCCCCCTTCGCGCTAGGGGCGCGGAGGTTCTTGAGGACGAGGGGGCCGGGCGCCGATCTTATCGGTCACGTCCATAATGACGTCGGCCAACTCGGTGGAGGAGACGTCATCAAGCGTCTTGCCTTTGCGTCCCAATTCTTCGTTGACTTTGACCGCGGTCTCCTGCATCAGCGCGTGCGTCTCTTCGCTTCCCCCCATCAAGGTGAAATTCTCGCCGCGGGTCAGACGCACCTGGCCGTCGCGATTGTCCAGGCCGAGCCCCAGAAGGGCTTTTTTCTTATTCGGTCTCATCTTCTATCATTGCCTCGTCTTGAGTCGTCTATGGCGGCTTGGGGGTACATAAAAGGTCGACCAAAGAAAAAAGGTCTCCCTCGGCATATTATACGGCGGGGAAACCTTTTCACATGTTTGATAACGCCCTGCGCGAAAGCGGCGCGCGGGGCGGGAGTGAATTTTATTCTTGGAAGAAATTCTTCAGCGCGTTGGCCGCGGCGTCCGGATCGGCTTGCAGGGGAGGCGTCACCGGTTTGGGGGCGGCTGCCTGGCGGGTGACGGTGACGTCGTCGGGGCCCGCCGATTTTTTGTTTCCCTGCGATTCGGGAATATCCATGAGCTGCTCGAGCACGTCTTCTTCGTCGGAATCGGCGGCCAGACCAAGCTCGGCAAGCTGATCGGCCTGGATCGTCTTGGTTCCGGCGGCCGCGTTCGCGTCGTCCTCCATAAGCCAATCGGACAGATCGGTCGAGGAGGCACTCGCGGAATCGGCCTTCGGCGACTGTTCGACCGTGCGGGCCACAAGCTCCTGCATCGTCTCGATCTTCGGCTTTTTCTTCTCCGCCGCCAGAGCGACCGTCAGGACAACCTCAAAATCGAGCGGGCCGATAATGAGGTGATCGCCGTTCTTGAGCTCTTCCTCAACATTGACACGCTTGCCATTGACGAAAACACCGTTTTTGCTCCCCAAGTCGCGAGCGGCGACATAACCGTCCTCGGAGAGGATAGCGCAGTGGTACCGGCTGATCAGCTCGCTTTTCGGCTTGAGATGGCAATCTTCGGCACGTCCGATGAGAAAACGAGGGCGATTGATCGGAATCAGCTGCCCTGCCCTTGTACCATTAGTAACCTTTAACTGAACTTGCATTGGCTCCCCATCAATCATCCGTTTTTTCAGACCCGCCACAAACCAGGCACGCGGGACACCCGCCGCGTTCTCGGCGGCGCCGCGAACCTTAGCCGACAGTAACGGTCTTTCCCTTTACTGAAAGCAACAATAATAGCTGCCTTATACAGACAATCGGTTTTGAGCCTGGGACGGCCCGGCCTCTTTCAGGCGCGAACAAAGCGCCGGGTGAAAGAAACCTAAGAACAACGAATGAATGAAAACAAAAAACCCGTTCTCAAAACCGCTAATCGACAGGCACCTGCCGGTCGTCGGCGCGCGAAAGAAGGCACCTCCGGCCGAGAGAATACCCGCAATATATATTATGGATTCTATCGGTTTTTCGACGGCGCGCTCTGGAGTAAGGCAGACCGGGAAGGAATAAACTACCCTGGTTTCTTAAATCACGCAATCGAAAGACAAGAGTTATTCTAACAGGTTCGATGGGGTTTTCAAGAATAGACAAAAGATTTTTGAGGAATTTTTTGGTTGCCCGGCGATCCCCGCGGTCCAACAGTGATAGCGATTTCAACGGCTGTATCGGAAAAACAGCGCGGTTTCCCCCTTTTTTATCGTTTCCCGCCCTATAATTGAGGATCGCGGGCGGGATAGATCTCGGCGCCTCATCGTAGTAAAAAAAGCCCCCCGTCGGCCGAAATACGTTTCCTGGCCGGCGGCAGGCGGGAGGAACCGAAATAATCGTTATAATCGATACAATTTAACACGAATCGTTATAATCGTTAGATTTTAACACTATCGGGCCGCGATCCGGTTTTTTCGGTCGAAAAAGCCCTTCGGATTTTGATATTTTTTTTGACAGTAACGGCGGTGCGGGTTATTATGACTGTAAAGGTTATTACGCGAAATAACAAAAACCGGGGAACCCCCGGATTTTGATATTTTTTCTGACAGTAATAGCGATGCCGGTTATTATGATTATAATAGATAATTAGGGCAAACAGGCAATATAGGCAAAATAACTTACTGTCCTGTGATACAGGTAAGCCAAATATTAAGGAGCTGCACACTATGAAAACAAACCGTTCCAGTCAATGGAAGATACTGCTGGCTATGCTTGGCGTTGCCGCGCTGGGGCTCGGAACGATCTCCAGCGTGTCAAGGGCCGGCTGCGGCTGCGGCGGCGGTTCTCCGGCGGCGGTGGCACAGCCGCGGGTGATCACGCGCCCGGTCGCCGTCCAGGCCCCGGTTTACACGTCGGCACCGGTCTACACTTCCGCGCCGGTCTACAGCGCGCCGGTAGTTCGCTCCGCGGCTCGTCCGTGCCGGGTCTGCGCCCCGCGGGTGAACTACTCCTGCTCGGCTTGTCCGGCGCCGGTGGTTGTCAGCTGTTCCCCGAGCCGTCCGATCTCGCGGACTTACCCCGAGACCGAGATGCGCGAAGAGGAAGTCACAACCTACGAAACCGTCTGGGATGAAGAGACCCGTTACCGCGAGCGAACAGTCACCCGTCAGGTCGCCGAGACCTCGGTTCGTCAAGAGAAGTACACCGTCTCGAAGCCCGTCTGGGAGACCGTAGAAAGAGAATCGTCCTACGACGTGGTTCGCTACGTTCCCGAGACGACCGAGAAAGAAGAGATCCAAACCGTTTGCCGTCCGGTCACCGAGTACGAGGAGCGCCAGTATACCGAGACGGTCAATCGTCCCGTCACCGAGACGGTAATGCAGGAGCGCTGCGTAACGGTCAATCGTCCGGTCACCACTTGCCAGACACAAATCCGCGACCGGGGCGGATACGTTACCCGCTATACCCCCGAGCCGCCGAAGGAATACACCCGTCTGACGTGGCAGCGGGGCGGAGAATACTTCGATCCGGCCACGGGAACCACAAAGACCCGCCTCCCCGGTCTGTACTGGACCGATCTGCGTGCCCAGCCGGAGTATCGTCCCCAGCAGGTCTGGCAGCCCAATCTGGTTTCGGAGCAGGTTCAGGTCACCAGCTATGTCCCTGAGACGATTCGCGAGCAAGTCCCCGTCACGGTCAACCGTGTTATTCAGGAGCAGGTAACCCGCACCGAGCAGGTCCCCGTCACGCGGATGGTCTCGGAGCAGGTCACCAAAAAGATCCCGGTAACAACCTACAAACCGGTCACCGAACGGGTCGTTCAGAAGATCCCCGAGAAGGTCTGCCGAATGGTGACCGAAGAGCGCGTTCGTGACATCCCCGTCACCACATACAAGCCGGTTACCGAAGTGATTCGCGAGCCGTACACCGTCAAGGTGGCCCGTCAGGTCGCCAAGGTGACTAAGGTTCAGCGTCCGGTAACGGTCTACAAGCAGTATCCGGTCTGCGACAAGTGCGCCAATGCCTCGATGCCGTGCGAGCAGTGCCGCGCCGCCGGAAAAGTGATCTCCGGCCCGAACGGCTGCCCGGTAAATACCGCCAGTGACACAGCCGCCAGTAATACCACCGCCAGTGACGCGGCCGCCGGTGATTCGACCCCGACGCTGGTCGAGGAGTCGAGCGTCAAAAAGCCGGAAAGCCAGGCCGCCGAGCCGGCAAGCCCCGCCCCGGCCGCCGAGACAGACCGCAGCGCCGCGGTGAGATACCCCGGTCCGGTTCCGGACGATGAAGTCGTCTCGACCGAAGACCCGGCCATTCCGCAGGCCGACGCCAAGACCTACAGCGCCGAATCTCCGGTGAGCGGCGCCGGCTACCAGGGTGATTCGTCCAGTACCGCCCGACCGGCCTCGGCCCAAGACGCCGCCTCGCCGAACGAGGCCAAACCGGTTCCGGTCGAGGTCAAATATCCCAGCACCCCGGCCCCGCCGCTTCCGGACGCCGGCAGCGTCTCACCGTCGAACGATTCCGCCGAGCCGGCGGCGCAGCCGGCTGCTTCGGCCCCCGCGGCCGAGAAGCCCGTTTCCCGGCCCGAGACCACCGGCGCCGCCGACGATACCTCGGCGTTCACACTCTACGACAGTACGAATCCGGTCGCCGAATCGTCGGTCCGCAAGATCCCGACCCAATCCCCGACCGAATTCCTCAGGAATCGGTAACATTTTCCCAGCGGACGGTTCCCTTTGAAAAGAAGACCTTCGCTTTCACGGGCGAAGGTCTTTTTTTACCCCTCGTTTTCCTCGGGCAAAGGGACCTGCCGCGGATCGAAAGCGCCCCTGTTTTCTCTTTACACAGGGGGACAAACTGATAAAATACCCTCTATGCCAGAGCAAGAAACATCCAACAGCAGCCGACGTGTAGTGATCACCGGGATCGGACAGATTTCCGCGGCCGGGCTGACGCCGGAATCTCTTTGGGAAACCTGTACCCAGGGGAAGAGCAAAGTTCACGCGCTTGTCCGGTCGGGTGATTTTTGCCCTGAAAACGCTCTGCGGTTCGCCGCCCCGGCGGACGATTTCACCGGTTCGATCGCTGATTTTGGGGAGCTCGATCCGGCGCTGAGCAAAAATATCCGCAAGTCGCTCAAGCTCATGGCGCGCGAGATCCAGATGGGGGTCGCCAGCGCGCAGCGGGCTCTGTGTTCGGCATCGGTCGGCGCGGAAACCTTTGATCCGTCCCGCGTCGGGGTCTCTTTCGCCTCCGATTACGTCATCACCACGCCCGAGGAGCTGTGCGCCGCCGTGGCGGCGTGCATGGACGGCGGCCGGTTTAACTTCAGCCGCTGGGGGGGCGACGGGCTTCGGCAGATGACTCCGCTGTGGCAGCTGAAGTTCCTCCCCAACATGTCGACCTCCCACATCTCGATCCTCAACTCGTTCCACGGGGTCGGGTTCAACACCACCGGGCGCGAGGCCTCGGTCGGGGCGTCGCTGGCCGAGGCGGTCTCGGCTATCGGCTCGGGGCGTGTCGACGCGATGGTCGTCGGGGCGACCGGCTCGCGGATTCACCCCGTCAAGCAGGCCGGCGCGATTCGCGGTGATGTCCTGGCCGACCCGTCCCTCGACCCGGAGACCGCCTCCCGGCCGTTCGATCCCGATCGCACCGGCATGGTTCTCGGCGAAGGGGCCGCCGCGGTCTTTATCGAGACCCTCGAGGGGGCGCAGAAGCGCGGTGTTCCCATTTTCGCCGAGGTTCTCGGTTCGGTGACCCGGGGCTGTCCCCGCTATCGCGCCGGTTCCAGAGATTTATCCTCGCCGTCGGAAGCTGATCTGACGCGTTCGTACCTGCTGACGCTGGGGGCGCTTTTCGCCCGGGCCCAGATCGCCCCCGACCAGATAGGCCATATCAACGCCAACGGGCTGGGAACCCCCCTCGACGACCGCGCCGAGGCGGCGGCCATCCGTGCCTTTTTCGGTTCGGCCGCCGATACGATCCCCGTCACCTGCCTGAAGGGGCATATCGGCAACCCGGGGGCGGGGGGTGGCTTCATCGATCTGATCGCTTCGATCCTGGCGCTCAAAGAGGGGGTACTTTTCCCGATTCTCAACAACCGCACCGACGACCCGCTGTGCCCTATTCGTCCGGTGCGTCAATTCGGCGAGCCGGCGGGAAAAACCTTCCTAAAGCTCGCCGGGCAAAAGTTCGGCCAGACTTCGGCGGTTCTTATTCGCGGCCTCTAAACGCTTACTCCTATGTCCGAAACACCCTCCAACACCTTAGCCGAGACGCTCAAAAGATACGATATCGCGCTTTCGCCCGGCAAGATCCGGCGTCTGGAGACGTATGCCCTTGAACTGTGGCAGTGGAATACCAAACTCAATCTTACCCGCCACAACGATTGGGATAAATTCGTCACTCGCGATCTTATCGATTCGATTCATCTGGCCGCCTGCCTGCAAAAGGGGGAAAGTCTCCTCGATGTCGGCACCGGCGGGGGCGTTCCCGGGGTGCTTTTGACCATTTTGCGCCCCGATCTTCGGGTCGATCTGTGTGATTCGACCGGCAAAAAGACCGTCGCTTTGGGGGCGATTCTCGACGCCGTCGGACTAAAGAACAACCTGTGGCACGCCAAGGCCGAAGAGCTCCTGCGCGTGCGGCGCTACCATACTCTGGTGATCCGCGCCGTCTCGAAAATGGATCGCCTTTTGACGATGTTCGCCCCCTGTTGGCAGGCGTTCGACCGTCTGCTGATGATCAAAGGCCCCTCGTGGATTGAGGAGCGGAAAGTATCACGGCATCTCGGTCTGCTGACCAATATGGCGCTTCGCAAGATCGATGAATACACCATCCCGGGGGACGAGCACAGCAGCGTGATTCTTCAGGTCTGCCAAAAGAATCGCTACGAAGAGATCCGTCAGCGTGAGGAAGACCTGGCCGCCGGCAAACCGATCGCCCCGATCCCCGAGATCCTGGCGGTCGACAACAAAGTCCGCCGTCCGGCAGCGCAGCGCGCGCCGCGGACAAAAGGCAGACCCGCCGCGCGCCGCGGTGACGCCCCCCCCGCCGCCGGCCGCGGCCCCAAAGGCGGCACGCGGCGCCGAACGCCAGACGAGGAAAACAAAAAGCATGGGAAGGGATGGGTTCATCCCGACACCCCCTTTACGCGCCCCAAGACCGACCCCAAAACCATCGTCCGCGGCAAGAGCGCCGCGCCGGCAAAGAAACGCTCGGCCGCGGGCGGTTCCCCGGCGAACAAGCGCAAGGACGAACAATAATGAAAGGACGAACCCCATGAATCGGACCGTACCGACATCGTTCTTTATTCTGCTTGGTCTGATCCTCATAACGGCCGGCTGCCATAAACAGACCGATCCGGCCGGCGACGCCGGCGACATGTCGGGGGCGACCATCAGTTCCGACTTTCCCTCGGTGGCACAGATCCCCGAGTTCGAGACCCCCGAAATCGTCTCGCTCACGGCCGAGGAACTCGCCGCGCTGGGTCCGGCCAACGATCTCCCCGCCGAGTGGGTTCTCCCCGGCGCCTTCTCGGCGCGCGTTTTTCGGCCGACACGGTTTAAGAGTTGCCCCCTGTACGACACCGCCACCGCCTTTCTCGAGAAAAACAGCGTGATACTCGCCAACTGGGGACAGTTCAAAGAGCTTGACCTGGTGGTCGAAAGCGAGGGAATCTCGTTTGTTCCGCTCACCGATCCGGCCAGCGGCCAGACGCTTCCGCAGCGCTTCCCGCTCCCGGTCAGAGCGCTCTGCCTGACCAAGAGTGAGCCGTTCGGCGCCGAGGCGATCACCAACTTCGCGTTCGGCCAGCAGCAGACCGGTCTGGCCGACCAGACGATCGGCTCCTTCACGGTCAAGGCGATCACCCGCCAGGTCAGGGTTCCCCTCGACAGCACCGGCCGAAACAGCGCGACCGTCGACGATATCGTCACCGCGCTGTACCAGCCCGCCCCCAACAGCGCGGTCATCCTCACCGCCCCCAAACAGGACGTTGAGCGCTTCTTCACCCTCGGCGGCGGCGACAGCCGCGGCGCGCTGGCGCAGCGGCTGGGACGCCTCGACACGACCAAGAGCGATTTCACCTTCCTCTACGATTTCCAGAACTCCCTCAAAGAGGCGATCCATCTTCCCGTCTCGCAGGAACTGGCCGACCTGCTGGTCAAAAAGGCCAAGGCGGCGGCGCTGAAGATCAACGGTTCGGCCGCCGATGGGGAAAGCGCGATCACCATCGACACGGTCGCCGGCAGTGCCGAGGACGCGGTTGAAATCGAACACGGTTTCGGCACGGCGCTGATGCAGCTGGTTCAGATGCGGGAGAAGCTTCCCGAGGAGACGCCCGCCGAGCTGTCCGACTATATGAACCGCCTGGGAGAAATCGTTAAGACGACGGCGAAAGTCGAAAAGAACGATCAGATCGTCACCGTCTCTTTCCCGAAGAACGAGGCGGTTCAGTCGCTGCTCGGCGACGCGCTCGGTTACTTCAATCGGGCGATCGATCAGGCGAACCAGCAGGCGCGCTATCAGCAGGTGGCGCAGCAGCTGGCGTTCATCGGCCGGGCGATGAACAACACCTATTACGCCAAGAACAACGAGCTGCCGCCGCTGGCGATCCGCGCCGCCGACGGGACGCCCCTTTTGAGCTGGCGCGTGGCGCTGCTGCCCGCCTTCGGCCCCGAGGGGGAGGCGCTCTACAATCAGTTCAAACTCGACGAGCCGTGGGACAGCGAAAACAACATCAAGCTGCTGGAGAAGATGCCGCAAATCTACGCCAGCCCGCTCGATCCGACGATCACGACGAAGACGACCTACCAGATGTTCGCCTCGCCCGACACACCGTTCGGCGCCGCCGGCGGGGCGCTGAAACTCGGCGATATCCCGAACCCCGGCCATACCTTTATGGTGGTGGCGGTGGTCCCCGAAAAGGCGATCGAATGGACCCGTCCCGACACGCTCGCCTTCCAGCCGGATAAGTTCACCGAGATCTTCGGGAACATCGTCCTGGCCGCCCCGGTTATGGGCGAGCTGTTCGGCGCCCCGCTGACCGGCGCCGAGGACGAGATCAAGGCGATCACCGGCTGGATCATGGGCCAGGCGCCGGAGCAGGACGAGGCCGAAGCCCCGTCGGCCCCGGCCGAGACCCCGGCCGAGCCGCTGCCGTAAAAGAAACAGCGCGGACGATTCGCGAAACGACAAAGAGGGGGGGGCCTAAAAGCCCCCCTTCTTTTTCGTCCTTTTCCTTTTCGCGGCTCTTCCCCGCGTTAGTCCTCTTCTTCGGAAACGGGCACTTCCTTGAGATCGCGGTGGTGCGACGTCGTCATGCGAAAGACCTTTTTCGGCCCGGTTTTGGGATCAACCTCGTAGATATCCACACCGCTCCATGCCCTGGAGAGCCACCATCCCATGGTCGCTTTCCCATCCAAATAGACCCCATCATAGTAGTAGCTTGTGATGAGCCCTGTGGCGGAATACGAATATCGAATCAGCGGTTGATAGCGAGGATCGTCTAACAGTATGATCTCTCTGCCTTCTGGCATCCGCGCCGGCGGTACTACCATGATCCCGATCGAATCCCCATCGGGCACGGTCAAATAACATGAAGTCCCTATAAAATGGCATTCGTCGTCGGAGGACGGCGGGGTTCCCTCGAGCGAGGATACCGAATCGAAATCGAAAACGCACTGTTTGGGGATCTGAAGATTTTGACTGTGATGACGCCGGGTATCGGATGATTGAAATGAAACGAATTCGATGGAATCGTTCTTCACCGCCAGTTTTAACGCTCTGACCGGATAGAAGTCCTGGTGATAGTAGATAAAGAGATTATCGCCGTCCTCTATGGCGTTAATATAGCGATACAACAGGTTGGGAATCGATTCGTTCCTTAATATCTCCGAGGGGATAAGGGAAAGGAGGGACGTTTTATATTCCCACTGGTCATTTCTCTTCTCGTAGATCGCGAAATCATCCCAGGGAAGCGCGTCGGCCGCGCAGCCGCAGACCACCGGCGCCGGGACGTAATTGTGGATGAACAGATAGTTCCCGACCGCGATCGAATAAAGCCCCATGCCGCCGGGCAGCGCGTACTGGGCCAGGGGCGGCGGGGCAATCGTCTGGATCAGTTCAGGCCCGGCCGATTCGTCCAGTTTATAGACGTAGGAAATCCCGCGTTTGTTCGATTTAAGTACCTTCTCAAGAGCCGGTTCCCGCTCGAGAAGCATCTCGTATATCGGTGAACCCTCTATATTGTTCGCCGTGTCGGTTTCGTAATTCTCATACGAGACAATCAGCTCGTCGTCTTCGGTCAAGACGAACTTTCTTTCGAGTCTGTGAGAGACCCGCGTGATATGGGACAGATCCGGATCGACGCTCTGGCGGCTGTCGATTGTGGAGTGATAGGCCCACCGGCCGTCTTTTTTGTGAAAGATAATGATCGCGCAAAGGTCGCTCGGTTCGACATCCTGGGAATCCGATATTCCGAAGGCGAACCAGTTTTCGTTCATTCCGATCGACAGGATCGGATCATTCTTGTGCCGGTGTTCATAGTTATCGAAGCAGCACCGCGCGCCGCCCAAAAGATCGGCCAGATCGATCTTCTGCTTCAGCTGCCAGCGGGAGGAATCTTTGGCGATAAAATAGAGCTTTGCCGCCGGTTCCTCCACCCCCGTCATCAGGACCGCCGCCTGGTTCTCCCTTATAATCACCTGAGGAATCTTCCGCGAACGAATCGACGCCGCCTGGTCAACCATCCCCTTGTTGGTCGGCAGGAAATCGGCCAGCCACAAGCCGAACCGCGTTAATTCTCTGGTAGGATAGGGAACGTAGACCTTTCCGGTTGACCTGACAGAGACAAATTGAACGATGAAAAACAGGCCCAGAATAACGGGAAGCCATCGCCATACGAGCCGAAATCGATACCGATCGGTCCACTTGCTCATTTTTGTTCTCCCGCGTTTGAAGGTTAGGGCCATGAGATAAAGATATTGTTTTTTTCCGTGACGGGCTCCACGGCCAGATCCCGGTTCTGCGATGTTACCATACGGAATACATTTTTGACCGGATCGTACCTTCCCGGGTCATATTCTCCCGGGACATACTCATAGATACTGATACCGCTCCATACTCTGGCGTACATCGCGAATCGCGGGTCATCATCCAGATAGAGCCCATCGATGTGGAAACTGACGATAAAGGTGGCACCAAAGACGGAATAATTTACCAAAGGCATAAAATGGGTGCCCCAAACGGGGAGCGTTCTATCCAAAGGGAGAATGTGTCGGGGCCGGTATCTTTCTTTGATGGTTTCGTTCAGATAGTTAAGGGTACGAAGATCGATAACGGTAGCGCTCGCCCTGGTGGGGGCAAAATGAAAACTATGATCTGGTGACGGCTCATGAATCTCCACCGCGCCGCCGACGCCGACCAATGGGCCGTAATAGAAGAGTGTGTACTGCTGAGG
>CADBTE010000041.1 GCA_902797455.1 uncultured Planctomycetota bacterium
CCCCGACGCGGCCATCGGACGGCTGCCGGCGCGCACCACGGGTGACGTCGTCGGCAATGTCCGAAAGATTATCCGCTACGAGACCGGCATCCCGGCCGGAGTGTGGCAGCGGCAGATCAATTTTGTGACCGGCGTGGGTGGCTTTTCCCCCCTCCTCGACACGATCATTCAGCGCTCGGTACGCCATCTGCTCTCGGAGCTTCTCCCCGGCGGCATCTCACTGACGCTGACCCAGGCCGATTGGAAGAGCGTCTATTGCCCTGATCCGAAACTGTTCCGCTTCACGGTGATCGACCAGATCAACGAAGGTTCCCTCTTCTGGATCTATATGGGGCACGGCTTTTACGACACACTCGACTACCTGCAGACCCCCGAGGGGGAACTGCGCATTATGGAAAGCGGCGACGCCGCCGCGGTCGATGTCCGGGGAGGCGTGCCGATTCTTTTGTTCTTCGCCTGCTACACCGGCGCCTACGACGCGACGGTCCCCTCGCTGGCCGAGGAGCTCGCGCTGCGTCCCAACGGTCCGGCGGCAGTCGTGGCCGCCAGCCGCACTTCGATGCCGTATGGGATGGCCTCGCTCGGGACGGAGCTGTTAGGGCAGGTCTTCCCGCCGGACGGAAGCCGCGTCGACCGTACATTGGGGGAGATTCTCCTTGCCGCCAAACGCAATCTTGTCCTCGCCGGCGGGAAACAAAACCAGCCGGCCGGCGGCACGGGCGAAGACGACGCCGAAAGCAACGCGGAAGAAGAAACGGCCAAAGAGGACCAAACCGAAGAAGCGGCCGGAGACGAAGCGGCGCAGGATGGGGATTCCTCGATCACCTCGATCCGAAGGCGGCTCGACTCGATGGCGCTGATGTTCAATCCCGCGGCGGACAATTTGGCGGGGGAACGGCGCGACCATCTGAATTTGTTCAACCTCTTGGGGGACCCGCTTTTGCGCGTCCGTCTCCCCGAAACATTTGCGCTCGAGGCCGACAAGGCGGTCGATGCCGGCGGGCGTCTTACCGTCAGCGCCCGCGGTGTCACCGCGTCGGGCGCGCCGGCCAACGGCTCGGTCCGCGTCGAGCTGGCGCTGCCGGCCGACCGGCAGGCGCTGCATCAGGTACGAAAAGAATTCTCGCTCGACGACCGGGCCAGGATAGAATTCCAGCGGACATTCGAAAAGGCAAACCGGCAGGTTCTCTCCTACACCGACGGAACGGTCGTCAACGGCCAGTTCTCGCTGGAGCTGGCGATCCCAGAGGACCTGGCGGGAGAAATGTCGCTGCGGGCCGTCGTACTCGACCCCAAGACAACCCTGATCGGCTCCAGACCGATTCATATCCGATGGGTCAAACCGCCCGGGGAGGAAGAGTCCGGCGACGACGCGGATAGTTCGGACGAACTGTTTTGAAAAGCGAACGCCGCGCCCAAAACGCGGCGTTGTTGACCAGCCGGGGATGGATGTTTACCAGCCGTAGACGATATTCGACTCGATCGTCTTGCGGGCCGTTTCCAGGTCGCTGCCGGTCTGCTGCATATAAAGGCGAATGGCGTGGAGCTTATCGCCGGAGGCGCGGGAGAGACACTCGCGCGCCAGTTCGCTCTTCTCGACCCGGCCGGTGATCCCCAGAACCGCCTTGGAAATGACCCAAACATCGCGCGGGCGCTTCGTGACGCGAACGGCCTCTTCCGAGGGATAATTCTCGTGGAGCGCCTCCTCGGCTTTCTCGGCGGTTTCGGCCCACGTGATAACGATATGCGAGGGGGTTTCGATCTCAAACAGAGGCATAGACGCTCCTTGTGGTGATCACGGCTTGCGCGGGGGAATATTATCCGGGCCTTTGGCCCAAAAGCTCTTTACGGCAGGTTCATCATACCGCATCAGCGGAAAAAATCCAGACCGCCGCCAAAAAATCCGCGCCGAGGAAATATCCGGTATCAGCGAAATAACCGTCACTAACAAAAAAAGCGGCACCGCCGAAAAAAGCGGTGCCGCCGTCATAACCGGCATTCTCGCCGGAAGAATCATTTACCCGGCGCGTAGAAATCGTCGGCGGCCTCGTCGGCGCGCTCCAGATCCTCGTCGGTAACCGGCGAGGGAGAATGGGGCCGGGCGTCGCCGGAACCGGAGTCGGAGGTCTGACGACCCTTCGGCTTCGCCTTGGGACGCTCGTCGGGCTTCTTCCCGGCACCGCTGTGCGGGGCGGCCTGTTCGCCGCCGGCATCGGTCTGTTCGGTATTCTCGTCACCCTCGAGATCGGCGTTCTCGTCGTCGGTCTGCTCGATGTCGGTCTCGTCGGCAGCGGCGTTATCGGCATCACCGCCGTCTTGCTCCTCACCGAGGATCCCCCCGTCCTCACCCGGGGAATCCCCTTCGGCGGCCGGCTCGGCTTCAGGCGGCTGGGGCGGGACCAGCGAGCGGGAAGCCAGCAGATACCCTCCCCAGAAGAAAGGATACAGCGCGTCCTCCCCTTTGGTTCCCTTGGTGGTCCCCTTAAAGCGGGGTTCCTCGTCCAGGACCAGAGGTTTCTCGAAGAAGTCCGCCAGAACCTCTTTCCAGACCTCCGGCGCCGGGGTTTCATCGCTTTCGGCCGCGAGGAAATTCTCGGTCAGGTCGTACGCCGACCGGCCGCCCGTTCTCCAGCGCGAGATAAGAACCGTATCGCACCCGCGGGCCATCAGTGTCATTAGCGGGAGGAAGAGTTCACTGCCGTCGCCGCCGTTCTTCATCCCGTCCTCTCCCAAGGTCCGGTAACCGGGGAGAACGACCGTTTTCGGGCCGCCCAGCGGGAGATGTTCCCACGCCCGGAATGAGTCGTCCCGAAGCTTTCCGGTGGCGTAGGGAACCCAGTCCCCGCCGCCGAATATCTCACGCAAAACCGCCAGGCGGTCAAATTTAAAAGCGGTTGCCGACGAGGGAAGATTCAGTCCCGAAGGAGCGATCACGGCCGCCTTGCGGACACGGCCGGCAAGGCGGTTGACGGCATCGCCGTTGAGATTCTTCTTCTCGTGGGGGAACATCTCCCCCGGAACGATGCCGGTCAGAAGAATCGCCGCGGCCGTCTGCCCCGTCCCCGCGGTAAACGCCAGCGAGGCGGTCGGCGCGTAGAATACCGTCAGCCCCGGAACCTGGGCCAGCGGGATGAGGTTCTCCCCCTGCGGAAGGCACAGCGCCTCGAAGGGAAGATACCAGAGCAGGTCATCCGGAACAATCGCCAGCTGGCGGAACTGAACGTTGAAGCGGTCCCCGCCGGAGGCGATCCCGAGGATACTCTGAAGCAGATCGCGCCCGTTTTCGCGCCAGGCGGCCGAGGCGATCTCCTTCATCTGGCGGGCCCGGCCGGCGTCGGTCACCCCGATCGTTTTAAGGAAACCGGCCACCGCGCCGGAGCATTCTTTGACCAGCCCGACACGCCATCCCTCGATCAGCGTGGGAGTCACCAAAAATCCGTACAGCTCATCCACCGCTCGGAAGAAGGTCAGCAGCGTCCCTTCCCCGGGGAGGAGCGCCTGAATATCGGACAGTGAATATCGGGGGGGGAATATCTTCGGGACAAAAAGCCGCGCGGGGATCATTCGGCCGATCATCCCCTCGCGGGCCTGGGCGCTGTCCCAAAGCTGCTCGTAAGAGGCGCGCTGCTGATTGTCGGACGGCGGAAAATCGGCCCGTTCGAGCCCCCCCGTCAGATCTTTGGCCGCCGAAAGCGCCTCGGCGTAGGCGGGGTATCGCTCTAAAAGTGACTGCCGAAGGTTTCTCAGCTCTTCGGGGAGTTTCACTTCGGGGGTCTCCAGCAGAAGCCGAAGAGCCAGGGCCCGGCCGCCGAAATCGAGCTGTTTATTGAACCGAACCTCGCGGGCGCGCTCGGCGATCTCGAACGCCTGTTCGGGGAGATTGCGCTGATTCATCAGGAGGAGGAACCAGTTTTCGAACGACTCGGGGTTGACCCCGCAGTCGAACGCCAGCGTCTCCAGCGGCGCGATGAGCCAGTCGACCGGACCGGAATCGCGAAGAAGAACCTCGTACAGTTCGCAGATATTGCGGGGAGACAATTCCCAGTCGCCGCTTTGAAGCTGCCGGTCAAGCAGATCAATCTGATAAAGCCGCGGGGTGCGCAGAGCCGCCCCTTCCAGGGCCAGGTCGAGCGCCTCGGCGCCGCGCGCGAAATTCCCCGCCGCGAAGTTATACAGCGCGTTGAGGCGGTTCCACTGGTCGGCCTGAGGAGACCCGCTCATGTGGGCACCCTGCAGGATAGAGTTCGCCGCCCTGAGGAAACGCTCGGCCTCGGCGGCCCGCCCGGGATCAGCGTCGGCGGCGATGATGGCGTTTTCGGCCAGGGCCAAATCGAGCGCCAGGCGGACCGGGACGGCGCCGCGGACGGACCGGGCCCAGTCCCAAGCCGCCAGAAGCACCTCCTCGGGAGCGATCGGATCCTCGACACGAACAACATTGGCGTATTTCTCGAACGCCTCGGCGGTATCGGTGTACCAGCCGAACTGGAACGACGAGATCGACGCCTCGAAGAAGCAGGTCGCGGCCTCTTTGATCTTGCCGGCGGCCGTGTAGCCGTCTCCCAAGGCCAGAAGGGCGCAGGAGGAGAGGTTATGGTCGAACTGACCGGACATCAGCAGCGCTTTGGTCAGAATATTCTCTGCCTCGTTCCACTTGCCGATCCCCTGATAGGCGAGCCCCAGGAGACCATCGAGCCAGGTCACCGACCAGTGGTTCGGGGTGACCGAACGGGTGGAGAAACAGGTGACAATCTCGGGGCCGCGCGGATCAAACGGGGCCAGAGGACCGAGAAGCTCATTGCGCCGGCGAAGCGACAGCGCCATTGACTGGAGAATCGCGATCGGATCGATCCGGTGCATCTCCTGCTGCGCCATCAGTCCCCCCTGCTTGAGCCGCTGGTCGGTAATGACATCGCCGGTGATGATCGTCGCCTCGGGAGGGAAGACCCCGACCGGAACCGGGCGTTCTCCTCCCCCCCAGGGAGTGGGAACGCGGGCGCGCGAGGAGGCCTCGAAGATATAGTTCACCCGTCCCAGCCAGTTGCGGTTTTGGAGATATAGGTCGATCGCCGACTCCCAGTCGCTCAGCGCGCCGTCGAAGTCGCCGAGGGTATAGAGCGCCTCGCCGTGAACGGCGTAGTAGCAGATCGAGTCGAGCCAGCGCAGGGCACCAACCCGCACGGCCGAGCGAAGCGCCTCGGCACTGATATGCTCGGCGGCCTCCGGATTCCCCTGCCCGAGTGCCTGCCAGGCGTCGTAGTAGAAGGCGTCGGGGATCGGCCGGCGGGTTGACTGCGCGGCCAGTGGTGCCGGCGCGGCAAAACCAAAAGCCAAGCCGATCAGCGCGGCGAGCCAGACGACCGTCCGCGGTGCGTGATGATATCGTTGGATTCGCATGATAGTGCTCTCCACTGGTGGATGATCAATCTTCCAGGGCCTCGTTCCGGTCGGTCCCAATCTGCCCCCGTTCGAGGTAGTTCGACAGAAGAATCTGCGCCGCCACGGCGTCGAGCCGCTTTTTGCGCTTTTTGTTCGTCAGGTTCGCCCCGCGAAGAAGCTCCCCCGCCTCGACGCTGGTGAAGCGCTCGTCGATATAGACCACCGGCAGACCGGTCAGTTCGCCGAGCCACGCGCCAAATTGGCGCGCGCCTTCGGCCGAGTCCCCCGCGCGCCCGTCGCAGTGCAGCGGCAGACCGACCACAAACTGAACGATCCGCTCGTCTTTGGCGAATCGGCGAAAGTAGTCGGCGTCCGCTTTCGGGCCGCGCCGGGTATAAACCTCATAGGGGAACGCCATCGTCCGGTCCTCGTCGCAGATCGAAATGCCGACGCGAACGGTCCCGTAGTCGATCCCCGCCAGGCGGCCGCGCCCGGCCGGCTGATTCGTTTCGCTCGGTGTTGTGGCTGTCATAGGTGCTGTTTCGCTGTTGTTTCCGTCGAGTCTTCCGAGGAGCGAGGGCGGCTCAGCCGCGTGATCGCCTCGTGCGCCAGGCGCAGACCGAAGACCCCGGGGAGGGTCGGCAGACTCCCAAGCGAGGAGCGGCGGCGGCCATGTTCGGGCTTTTCGTCCTCCGATTCCTCCGGCGGAAGAATCGCCCCGGCCAGAGGGCCGCGGCGTGTCTGCTGGCGGGTCGGCTCGCACGACCAGACGCAGTCGATTTCATCGGTGTCGACGCCGCGGCGCCGCAGCCGCTTGCGGAGCATTGCCGACAGCGGGCAGTGCGTCACCTCGGTCAGGGGTCCGAAGTGAACAAGCGCGAAATCGGTTTTAAGCGCCGCCCCCATACTGGAGAGCCGGGGAAGTCCCCGGGCCGCGGCGGCGGCCAGCAGCTCGACCTTCGACGAGAGAGAATCGATCGCGTCGATCAAAAGGTCGTAGTCCCCCCGATCGTCGGTTAAGACATCGGCCGCGGTTCGGCCGTTGATCACCGTATCGACCCGCTCGATACGGCACTCGGGCCAAATACTCTTGACCCGCCGCTGGGCCGCCTCGGTCTTCGCCATTCCGACGGTCGTCCAGTCGGCGATCAGCTGGCGGTTGATATTGCTCGGTTTGATTTGGTCACAGTCGATCAGCCGCAGCCGGCCAATCCCCGCGCGGGCCAGGGCCTCGAGCGCGAACGAACCGACCGCGCCGATCCCGGCGATGATCACCCCGCGGCGGTGAAGCCGCTCCACGGCCTCCCCCCCCAGAAGCAGTTCCAGCCGGGCGAATTGCCCGAATCGTTCCTCGGCCATCGAAAGGTTCCTTGCTGTTTATGAAACACCGGCGGCGGCGAAAAACCGCCGGCTGTTTTCCCAAACCCGCCGCGCCAGCTCGCCGGCCGGTATCCCGCGCAGTTCGGCCAGAGGAATCAGGGCGTCGGCTATATCGGCGGGAGAATCGCCCCCCGAGGGCCAGTCGCTTTCGATCAGCAGCCGGTCGTCCGGGACGGCCGCCGCCGCGGCGCGCATACGCTTGCGCGGCGGCGCGAGGGCGTGCGCCGAAAACGAAAAATATCCTCCGAGTTCGGCCAGTCGTCGAACCTGATCGGCCGAGGCGCGCGGTGAGTGCAGCAGGAAAACCGGCCGAGGCCGCGGCTTTTTCACCTCGGCGATCACCTCCTCGGCCGACCGGACCGAATGGATCACCGCCGCGGCCTTTCGGCGCGCGGCATAGGCAAGCTGGCGGCGAAACAGCGCCCGCTGGGCCGTGTGTTCTTCTTTCGGCCGGGCGAAGTCCAGACCGATCTCCCCCAGCAGCGCGCCGCCCGACACGGCATCGAACATCCTGTCGAGCAGTGCCTCGATATTCTCGGGCGCCGACAACGCGTACCACGGGTGAACGCCGAAAGCGGGAATCAGCCGCGGCCGGGTATCGGCGGCGCAAAAAGAGGCGATCTCGCCGAACTCCTCCGCCCGGGCCGCGGTGAGCACAACAGCCCTCACCGAACCGCCTTTCGCGAGATGAAGCTCTCGGGCAAGGTTCTCCCCAAGGTGGCAGTGAACGTCGGCCAGGGGCGGAAGATCGCTGAGCGGAAGCGATTCGGTCAAGGTAGATTCTCTCCGCGTTTCGGCCCGGCCCCCGCCGCCGGGGAAGACCTGCGGCCAATACTTTTGATTTTTTTCGTCATTTTCGGTTTTTTTATCCCAGGAGAGTAAAAAAATGCCGATAGTAACGATTAGAGGTGTTGTGCCAAGGAAGGCGGATACTGGAGGACGGATATTACATGACACGCCGCGTTTCGATTTTGCTTCTTGCCGGACTGGCTTTGTCGCTGGTCCCCGCGTCCGGATGCGCTCTTTACTCAGGGATTAAGCAGAAGATGCCGTGGAGCAAAAACCAGCCGCTTGTCTCCCCTATCGACGAAGAGGAGCAAAGAACCGAGGGGGAAAAGATGTCCGACTTCGCCGCCTCCGCGGGGCGTTCCAACCCGAACGAGAAGAAAAAAGCCAGCGCCGGCGACACGTTTCTCTTCTCGAGCAAGGCGAAGGAAATCTTCAACAACACCGAACGGTAGTCCGGCCGGCGGGGCGGGCCGGCTCATCAGCGGTCCGACTTCCGGTCAAAAACAGTCGTAAGGCGGAGGGAACGTCAAGTTCCCTCCGCCTTCTTTTTTACGCACTTTTGCGCGCGGGAAATTTTCTGATATAATTCGAGCCGACATTCCTTTGGCGCGGCGGCGCGGCAAACGCCCCGCGCGTCTTCCAGCGATAAGGAGAATATCCCCGATGCAGGAAAAAATCGCCGCCTTAAAAGCAAACATCCAATCGGTTGTCCTCGGCAAGAGCGGACCGGTCGACTTAATGCTCACGACGCTCCTGGCCGGCGGGCACCTCCTTCTGGAGGATGTCCCGGGGATAGGCAAGACCCTTTTGGCCCGGGCGCTGGCCAAAAGTCTCGACGGCCTGTTCCACCGAATCCAATTCACCAGCGATCTGATCCCCGCCGATATCACGGGAGGGAGCTTGTTCGACCCCAAGGAGCAGCGGTTCTCGTTCGTCCCCGGCCCGATCTTCGCCAATATTCTCCTCGCCGACGAGATCAACCGGACCACGCCGCGAACCCAAAGCGCGATGCTCGAGGCGATGAGCGAACGCCAGGTCTCTTGCGACGGCGTTTCGCATCCCCTTCCCGACCCGTTTATGGTGATCGCCACCGAAAACCCGATCGAGTTCGAGGGAACCTACCCCCTGCCCGAAAGCCAGCTCGACCGCTTTCTTCTGCGTATCTCGCTCGGATACCCCGACCGCGGCAGCGAGCTGGAGATTCTCCGTCAGCATCAGGACGGCGAGCCGGTCGAGCATCTCAAGGCAATCGTCTCGCTCGACGACATCCGGCAGATGAGGGAGTCGGCGCGGCAGGTCCGCGTCGCCGAGGAACTGCGCGCCTATATCATCGATATCGTCGAGTCGACGCGGCGGGGGGAGGAGCTTCAAGTCGGCGTGAGCCCCCGCGGGGCGATCGCGCTGCTGCGGGCCGCCCAGGCCGCGGCGCTGGTAGCCGGGCGTGACTTCGTGATACCCGACGACATCAAACGTCTGGCGGTCCCGGTTCTGGCCCACCGAGTCGTCCCCAATCAAACATTCCAAACCGACCGGCGCGCGATGGTCGAAGAGCTCATCGGCCGCCTGGTGGAGCGGATCACCGTCCCCGTGTGACGGTGAAATAAAGGTTCTTTAACAGAAAATAGACCTGCACGATGAAAAGAGATTTTGTTCAGCACCCTTGGGGAGAAGCGGCCGAGAACGAAGCCCGGCGGATCATCGGCGAGGCGCTTCGCGAGGATCTCTCGTCCGAGGGGGATATCACCTCGCTGGCGCTCATCGACGCCGACCGCCCGGGGCGCGCGGCGGTGGTCTCCCGCGAGGAGGGGGTTCTGGCGGGAGAGCCGATCGCCGCGATGGTCCTGGAGGCGGTCGATAAACGCCTGAAGTGGAGCCCGGCCAAGCGGGACGGTCAGCCGCTCGCTCCGGGACAGACGCTCGGGGTGATTACCGGCCCTGTCCGCTCGATGCTCACCGCCGAACGGCCGATCCTCAACATCATCGGCCGGCTCTCGGGGATCGCGACACTGACCGCCCGTTACGCCGCCGAGGTCGCCGGTACCCCGGCGCGGGTCTACGACACCCGAAAGACCACCCCGGGATGGCGTTTTCTCGAGAAATACGCCGTCCACTGCGGCGGCGGCCAAAACCATCGAACGGGGTTGTTCGACGCGATGCTGATCAAAGACAACCACCTCGCCTCGGTCGGCGGCCAGGGGCTGACCCCTGCCGA
>CADBTE010000042.1 GCA_902797455.1 uncultured Planctomycetota bacterium
CGGTCGGTTCGACCCCGTCGCGGTTCGGTTCCCAGATCGCCTCCCGCGCGGGGTTGGCGACGTTGGCGCGGCTGGCGTTGACGTTGAGGAACAGATGGGTCACCGCGGTGCCGGCGTACTGATCGACGAAGGCGTGGAGCCCTTCGATCGTCATATCGTCGGGCGAGCGGGAACCGAAGAAATGGCTGTTGTCCTCGTTGAGGATCAGCGCGCCGCGGAACATATCCTCGGCGAAGAGCGCCGGGGCGAACAGCAGAAAAACCAGAAGGGCAAGCCGTTTGAACATAACAAAATGGTACTTTCGGTTGATGGGTGGAAAAAATGGAATTCTCATTCGAAACGCGCCTTCACATAGACCACGACGCTCGATTCCCCATTGACTTGGGTCAGCGTAAAGGTGTTGTTCCCGTCGGCGAACGCCTCGCGGGGGAAGGTGAAAATCAGCGTGCTTTTGGCCCCGGGCAGATCGCTCGGTTTGACGATCTGGCTCTCGATCGGTTCGGCGCCGCCCATCTTGCCCCGGAAAGAGCCGAGGTTCCTTTCCTCGGCCAGACCGACAAAGATCTTCCCCGTTTCCCCTGTCGGCCGCGGTCCGGTCGGGATCACCAACTTGACCGGTTTGTCGGTGATTTTTGGGAGCTGGGCGCTATTGCTCATCCCCGGCGGGACGGTGTCGTGGAATGTCAGCGGAACCTCACGGGGGCAGGAAGCCAAAAACGAGTCGGAGAACCCGTCGCGCAGCATCTGGCGGTACTGATCCTCGCTGACCGGAAGGGTTTCGCTGTCCATCCAGTTGAAAAGGTAAATACAGGACGCTCCGCGGAATTTTTCCTCCGCGGCGAAGCCTCGCAGCTGATCAACGGTACAGAGCGTTTCCTTGGCGCCGGGGAAGGAGGCGACTATCAGCTCGGACGCGGCGGCCAAGGATGTATCGGTCCCGGCGATCGCCTCTTTCCAATCCTCAAACGGGACATTGAAATCCATCGAGTAGAAGAAGGCGCACGGGACGATCAGGTCGACCAGTCCTTTCTTCGCCCAGTCGACCGCGTCCATCCCCAGACCGGCGGCCGCCTCGGGCACGGCCGGCACGCGCACCGCCACGCCGATTTTATGCCCGCGCTTGGCCGACCAGGCGACGGCCGCCTCGTGCGTATGCTCGACAACCTCGGTGAGAAACGGCGCTTCTTCCCGCTCGTGGCCGGGGGTGAGGTGCCAGCCGAAGCGCATCCAGTCCAGCTCGATCCCGTCGAAATCGTAGCGCTCAAACAGGAAATCGATGAAGTCGGTCAGATGTTTGCGGACCTCGGGATGGCGGAAATTCAGCGCCCGGTCGGTCAGTTTGCCGGCGGTCTCGTTGGGGACACGCCAGAATTGCGGATGCTCGACGACGAACGAGGAGTGCTGGAAATTGCTTAAATCGTCGAGGTGGTGCAGGTCGTTCGTTCGAACGGAGCACCAGGGGGAGATTCCTTTTTCACGGCAGCGGTCGATCCAGACGGTGTAGGGGTCGATCCCGCGGTCGTTTAAGAGCTTGGCGTTCAGCGGCCACGGGTCGGTCGGCCCGACCCCGTCGCGGTTCGGCTCCCAGATCGCCTCGCGAGCGGGATTGACGACGTTGGCGCGGCTGGCGTTGACACAGAAAAAAATGTGGGTCACCGCGGTTCCCGCGTACTGATCGACGAAGGCGTTGAGTCCCTCGACGCTCATTTCCTCGGACGAACGGGTACCGAAGAAATGGCTGTTGTCCTCGTTGAGGATCAGCGCGTCGCGGAACATCTCCTCGGCGAAAAGCGCCGAGGCCAGCAGCAAAAAAAGCGGGAGGGCAAGTCGCTTGAGCATTTTCGGAGAATTCCTGGCATCCGGGTGAATGATCAAAGCTGTTCGGTCCGAAGGCGGCGGGGTTCTTCCGTCCCCCTCGTCCCCCCTCGGACGGTTACTCTTAGCCGAAATATTCTCAGCCGGCTTGCTTCTTAGTCGACGGCGAACTGATACTGCGAGGCAATCTCGACCATACGGGCGGTCTCCTCCTCGCTGAGCTGTACCCGGCCGGCCGCGGCGTTTTCACGTACCGCCTCGGCGGTTCGCATTCCGCACAGGACGTGCCCCTTGTCATAGCGGGAAAAGTTCCACGCCGTGGCGAGCTGACCGAGCGACAGTCCGTGCGCCTCGGCAATGGGGCGGAAGCGGCTGAGCATCGCGTTGACCTTCTCGATGTTCTCGGCGGAGAACCGGGGGGAGTTCTTTCGAAGGTCTCCCTCGGGATAGACGCGGTTCGGCGAGACGCTGCCGGTCAGCAGGCCGTTTTCCAGCGGGGTGTAGGCGAAGAACGAAACTTCAGCGTCACGCGCCAGGTCGATCAGGCCGTTGGACTCGACGTGGCGGTCGAGCAAGCTGAAGCGTTCCTGAAGCAGGTCCAGCTCGCCGGAGGCGATGTACTGCTTCATCTGGTCATTGCTGACATTCGAGCAGCCGATGGTGAGAATTTTTCCCTCGGCCTTAAGGCGAAGCAGCTCGTCGATCGACTCTTCCAGCGGCGTGGTCGCGTCGGGGGCGTGGGTGAAGTAGATGTCGATGTAGTCGGTCTCCAGGCGGCGCAGCGACTGCTCGACCTCCCAGCGGATCGACTTGGCCGACAAATAGCGGCGGCAGACCATCGGACCGTTCGGGTTTAACCCGCGCTCGTCGTAACGGAAGTGAAATTCCCCCGAGTCTTCGGTGAAGTCCGGGCCGTTCCAGCGCA
>CADBTE010000043.1 GCA_902797455.1 uncultured Planctomycetota bacterium
CTTTTTCCGCTCAGTCAGCTCGATGGAGGCCATGTTTTTTACGCTTTGACCGGGCGTGCGGCCCGCAGACTGATGCTGCTGATCTACTTGGTGATCGTGGCGGCGGTGATAGTCTTTCACCAGTGGCAATGGATCGTGATGCTTTTGATACTTTGCTTTCTGGGGATTTATCACCCGGCGACCGCTGACGACAGCCGCCCGATCGGCTGGTGGCGAACCTTGCTGGGGTGGCTGATTCTGGCGTTTCTCCCGGTCGGTTTTACTCCGTCCCCTATTTCGCAGCCCGAACATAAACCGCTCGACTTGGCTCCGATGCTCTCCAGGGATTGCCCGTCGCAGGAGCCGCCCGCGGCGAAGTTTCTCTGCCCCCGTTGGTCAAGTGGTCTTGGGTCGGATACAATCTTGTCGGATACGGTTCAGGAAGGGAGCGAGGCCGACGTATGATTCGTATAGGAACACGTGGAAGCGCGCTGGCTGTTTTTCAGGCGCGATCGGTTCAAAAGGGGCTTTTGGATCTCGGTATGGAGGCCGAACTGGTGGTGATCCATACCTCGGGGGATAAGCACCAATCCGGTCCGATCATCAATCTCGGCGCCGTGGGGGTCTTCACCAAAGAGATTCAGCGCGCGCTGCTTGAGGAAAGGATCGATCTGGCCGTTCATTCGATGAAAGACCTCCCGACCGAATCGGTTCCCGGCCTGGCCGTGGCGGCGGTTCCTCCGCGGGAGGATGAGAGGGACTGCCTCATCCTTCGCCGCGGGGAGTCGATCGATTCGCTGGCCCCCGGCGCGGTGATCGGTTCGGGGAGTCTGCGGCGGCGCTGCCAGCTGTTGAATCGATTCGGCGATCGGTACCGTATTGAGGATATCCGCGGTAATGTCGAGACCCGGCTCAAGAGACTCGATGCCGGTGATTACGATGCCGTGGTCCTGGCGGTGGCCGGCTTGACTCGTCTGGGGTTCGGTCAGAGAATTTGCCGCGATTTAATACTTGACCCTGGTGAATTTCTCCCCGCGGTGGGGCAGGGGGCCCTGGCTGTGGAAGCACGTCTGGGGGACGCCGCGTTTGAGGCCGCCGCCTTGCTGAACGACCCGTGTCAGTACGCCCGCGCGATGGCGGAACGTGCCTTCCTGGCGGCCTTAAAGGGGGGATGCATCGCGCCGATCGGGGCCTATTCCCAGTGCCGGGAAGACCGTCTGACCCTGCGCGGGAGAGTTTTGTCACTCGATGGAACCCAAAGCTTCGAAGCTGTCGAGACGGCTTGCGCGCGGGAAGCTCAAGATTTGGGGACGCGTCTGGCACACCGACTTTTGGAGGAGGGCGCGTCCGAGCTGATCGGTGAGTGGACGCGGCTTCGAACAGGTAAACGCTAAATAAAAGGGAGAACTTGCGATGAGTGAAGCGCTCGACCATTTTCCGAAGAAACACCCGTCCCGCACGAAGATCGTGGCGACCTTAGGTCCGGCCTCGGATTCGGAGGAGATGATCGCTCGGCTGATCGACGCCGGTGTCGATGTCTTCCGAATCAATATGGCCCATAGTTCTCCCGAGACCGCCCAGCCGGTTTTAGATCGGGTACGGACCGTCTCGAAGCGCATTGGTCAGCCGATCGGTGTGCTGATCGACCTGGCGGGGCCCAAGATGCGGCTTGGCAGCATTGCCGGTGACGAATGCCTCTGTCACGCGGGGGAGGAGGTTCGTTTTGTCCGTGGTTCCTCCAGCGATCGTCCGAGGTATTTTACCACCACCTACGAACCGCTTATCGATGACCTGAAAGCGGGTGACACCGTTCTTTTAGCCGACGGGACCGTTCGGCTGAACGTCATCCGCAAAGAAAAAGACGAGGTGGTCTGCTCTGTGGTGCAGGGGGGACGAGTCCGTTCTCACCAAGGGCTGAATCTCCCCGGGGTATCGCTGAGTGTCCCCACGCTTCAAGAGGCCGATCAAATCAACGCGCGCTGGGGAACTCGCGCCGGTGTCGATTTTATTGGGCTGAGTTTTGTTCGTTCCCCC
>CADBTE010000044.1 GCA_902797455.1 uncultured Planctomycetota bacterium
ATAACTATTCGAGATTTCCCCCTTAAAGAATTCGGATTCCTCCGTATAGACGATCCTGTATCTGCTCTGGCCGTCCGGGCCGTCCTCTATCTTCTCGGCTTCGAAGCGGCCGGGCCTTTGAAGATACAGCGCCAGAGAAATCGAATCCCCCACATGTTTCACATCCGTCAGGCCGATGATACGCGGGTCATAGATTGGTGTGTAAAAGGTACCTCGTGCCTTCTGGACATCCATGACCTTTACGTCCTTCTGTCCCTCCTTATAAGTCATCACCTCGCCGTCGCGGTACAGGCAGGACATCTTCACGTTCCCCTCAGGCCAGTCCAGATGGAAGAGTATCTTCTCATGGTCGAAGTCTGCCGTGATCAGGCACCTTTGCATCCCCGGCTCTTGGACCATTCGATCGATGTATTCAAAGCGAACGCTGAACGACTCGACCGCGTTGAGTTTTTTCTCTACCCCGCGCAGCAGCGCCTTGGCTTTTTCCTCATCCCCCCGCGCGCCGCAAGGGGTGAAAAAAACCGCGGCCAAGGCCAGCAGCGCGAGGGCCGCCGGACAGAACAGCGGCGGAACGGATCTTGCGATGGCGGGTTTAGGCATCATCGGTTTTCTCCGTATCGGGTTCATCGGTTTTCCTTCTTAAAAGACAATGCTCCCCCGCTTGAGAATCGCGCCGGGGGCGCTTCGAAAAAACTACGTAACCGGCTCACTGCCAAGGGGATTATACCACAGGTATTATTGGGAAATCAACAAGAAGAAACTCAAAAAACAAAAAGAAAACCAAAATTTTTAACTTAAAAACGCCGGCATCTTGCGCAGCCCCCCCCAGTTTAACACCCTCGGACGCGTGATCGACCTGTTTTTCGAGTCGATTCAGATAAAAATCCGCTCCCTTTCGCGACAAAAGCCCCGGGTGAACCTCCCCCCAAAAAGCGGGGAGAGGGGGCTGGTTTCTCCCCTCCCCGGCGGTTCGTTATGAAGGGCCGTCAGCCCAAAAGCGGATTCTCGACCAGCGCCGAATCGAGGGGGCGCAGCGTCACGGCGGCGGCAAAGTCGCCCCGGCGCAGATGAACCGTCTTTTCGACCTTCTCGATATTCCAAAGCAGCGCGGCCGGCGCGTCGGGGTACCAGCCCAGCACGATCGGGGTCTCCTCCTCGATGTATGGGATATTCTTTTCCCTAAGTTCGGGGAGAATCGACCGACGGAAGGCGAAGAACGCCTCGAACGTCTCGTCCAGCTGCGTGAACCGCCCCGACTGCGATTTCATCCGGCACAGGCACCGGCCGGCGGGGGCCAGCCGACCCTGGTCGACAGCCAGGCCGCTGTAGTTGCTCAGGAACGTCCATCCGTCGGAGGGAATCTCTTCGCAATCACAGACCTCGAACGGAACGCCGACCCCCAGGAAGAGGGAATATTCCCCTCCGTCTCGGGGGATATCGAAATAGCGGTCGTCAATCCCCCAGTAGTGTTTGAACGGCCCCTTCGGTTTGCATCCGAGAAGTTTTTGATGGAACGCGGCCTCCTGTTTCATCCGGGCGGCATGAGAGGACCAATAGTTCGGCCCCACCGGCGTTCCGTCCATAAACATCGTATTGCGAATATCGCAGAAGGTGGAAACCGTCAGTTTCGAGGAGAAATTTTCCACCGAAAGCGGGGCGACCATCGTCGTTTCGCTGAACGTCCTCCCCGCAGGGGCGAAACGGGTGTGGAACAGGGCGCTGAACAGCTCCGAGAGCTTCCCCTCGGGCGAATCGTACGAGGAATCCCCGAAATGCCCCTCGCCGACGCGCCACAGCGCCCCCTTATAATCTTCCAGCCGCAGACCCGACCGTTCCGAACCGAGCCACATCACCATAATCCCCAATTCCGATTCCGGAACGGCCGCCTGGGAATCGCGGAAAACTTTCGTCATTCTGTCACAGAAGTAATCAACCCAGATTCGCGCGGCATCGGTGGGACGGGTAAAGCGCAGATCCTCGATCAGCTCATTGAGTTTGGCTCCGGATATCCCCGATTTTCGCGAAAAATCGTCGAGGCACTCCGGGCAGAGACACCCCCCCATGAAATTGGGGCTGTCGGCGAAGCGGAAATCGTCGTCGAAAAAGAGGTTATACCCCCCGTATCGGTCCGCCAGCGTCCGGACCGATTCCACACACAGGACGTCCGCGGGCCGGTGACACGACGAGCCCCACAGCGGCGCGCCGTTGAGATCACCGTTGACCCTCATCAGCGGCTTAAACCCCTGCCGGACCATCGACGGGTAAGGTTCTCGCCTCGGATGCCCCAGCGGGCAGGTGAGAAAATGAACGGCCAGATCGGCGCGGCGGAGCTTTTCGATCGCCCGATCGCAGACGTCCCAATCGTAAATCCACTCCCCCATCCCGAACAGACAAAGCCAAACGTCGCTCACCCCGGCCGCTTTCCAAAGCGACACAAAATCATCGCAGGGGATTCTCTCCACCCCCTGAGGAAGTTCTCCGTCGTAGTATTCCTTCGGAGGCGCCGTGACATCGTAAGGAGGTTCCGTCTCGGGATAACGGACACAGCGCTCGAGAGGAATCGAATCGGCCAGCACATCCTGGGGGCGGATCGTCAGATGGAAGCGGCGCCGCTGGGAATCGATTCTCGGTGCCCGGCCGTCGGGCCAAAGGGGATGAAGCGGCTTGTCCTGCGCCCACAGCCGATTGAACGAGCCCAACGCGCAGCCGGTTCCCAGCAGCGCGGTACCACTGCGCAAAAAGGCGCGGCGATTGATTTTTTCGGTGAAGTCCATCTTGGGTGAATCCCTGTTTCGTTGTTTTGTGATTGATGGCGGTTTTAGTCTTTAAGGATCTCGGCCGCCGCGCGGTTAAACAAACCTCCAGCCGCCGTCGGCTCCCTCCTGAGCAAGGACCGTTTCCAGCGGGGGAATTTCTGTCGCCGCGACCTGATCGCCGCGGCGCAGATGAACCGTCACGGGGTTCTTCTCGACGTTCCAAAGCAGCGCGGCCCGGGCGTCGGGGTACCAGCCCAGAACGATCGGCACTTCCTCCTCGATATAGGGGATCTTCTCGCTTCGCAGCCGGGGGAGAATCGTCCGGCGAAACGCGAAGAGCGCCTCCAGCGTCTCGTCCAATCTGTCAAACCGGCCGGTCTGCGATCCGACCCGGGCGAAGCACTTCGTCCCCTTCGAGGCGATCTCCCCGCGATCCAGCGAGCGGGCGTCGTTATCCCCCAGGAAGGTCCAGCCGTCGTCTGGCAGATCCGAACAGACCTCGAACGGGACCCCGGCCGCCAGGAAGAGCGTGTACGCCGTATCCCC
>CADBTE010000045.1 GCA_902797455.1 uncultured Planctomycetota bacterium
AACGCCGACCCCAACCCGTGGGCGGTGGAGGATAATTCCTATTCTTGGATCAAACCGCGCAACATACTTTCGTGCGCTGTTTCTTCCGATGAGGGGCGCGGCTGGTCGCAGCCGGTGGTCCTGGCGCAAACCAAACAGAAGTGGATCGCCTACCCGATTTTCTTCGAGCCGCAGCCGGGTCTGTTTTGGATATCCACCGGCCAGGGGGGGCTCCACATGAAGGTCCGCCGCGACGATCTGTTTCCCCCCTCCGACGCTCAGAATGACCGGTGATCCGGTCCCCTTCCCCCGCGTTTACGATATAATACAGGCCCAGGCCGGCGTCGCGGCCGATATCACAAACGTCTCTAACCCTTTCGGCCCATCGCGCGAAATAGTTATGGAAAACCAGCCCCTTTCTTGCGACCACCGCTGCGAGACCCCGGTTCCCGAATCGGACCGCCCCGATCAGCCGCGGCGGCTGCGAGCCCTGATCCTCTTCACCGCGGTCGCGGCGGTCGCACTGGCGAGCGATCTTTGGACGAAACATCTCCTCTTTGCCCGCCTGGGGCTGCCCGGTGAAAGTGATGTCGATTGGGTCATTCCGAATATCTTCGGTTTCCAGACCAGCTTGAACCAGGGCGCTCTTTTTGGGATAGGGCAGAATTTCACCTGGTTCTTCTGCGCCGCGTCGCTTTTGGCGCTGGCGGTGGTCGTTATATGGCTTTGGCGCGGCGCCTACCGCCACCGGCTCACCACCGTGGCCCTGGGGGGGATATGCGCCGGAATTTTGGGGAATCTCTGGGATCGTTTGGCCCTGCACGGCCTGTGTTATCCCGATTTCGTCGATCCGGTTTTGGCGGGCAAGCCGATCCACGCGGTTCGCGACTGGATCTTGGTCATGATCGGCCGCTGGCCATGGCCCAACTTCAACCTGGCCGATGCCTTCCTCGTGTGCGGCGTCGCCGTTATTGTTCTGGCGACGCTGTTTCAGCCGGAGGAGTTTTCCGCCAAGTGAAATAAAAAAATCTTTCTAATCTTCTTAAATTGGCGAAATTTCCCAGGATATCAAAGAAATCATCCAAACTTTTTGTTATAATCTCTGGGTATAGCTGTGTAAAAGACACGACACCCAGAGATTCACCACCAGTAAACAAGGGGTTTGTTTGATGAAAACGTTTCTCCCTTTCCTTGCCGCTGTTTTGTGGGGTTTATCCTTTTGTTCCTGTGCGGCGGTCACCGCCGAACAGGAGGAAGATACCCTCACCTTCCATCCGGCCGTCGAACCGCTCGAGCTCCCCTGCTTCGGGCCGTTTGTCCGCGCCTATGACGGCGCGATTGTGGGGCTGTGCGGCAAAAGCGCCTACCGCAGCGCCGACGACGGTCAGACGTGGAAAACGACCCAAGCCCTTCCCGATGACGGGTTCCTTTTGGGGGACTATTCCATCGTCCGCTGCGGGCGTGTTCTGATCGCGGCGTTTTGCAATAGGGATGAGATCAAACACGGCAAGTGGGCCGAAGGTTCCCCCGCCGACTGGGAGATTCCGGTTTACTCCATCCGCAGCACCGACGCCGGCCGTACCTGGTCCGAGCCGCTGCTGATTCAGCGTGACTGGGTCGGCGCCCTGCGCGCGATGGCCGCGACCAAAAGCGGCCGTCTTGTCCTGGCGACGATGGCGATCGTCCCCTGGCACCACATCATTAAGGTCTATATTTCCGACGACCGCGGGGAACACTGGATCGGCACCGCGTCGCTCGATATGCCCGACTGCCATATCTACGACCACGACGGGGCGATGGAACCGAAGCTCATCGAGCGCAAAGACGGTTCCCTCTATATGCTGATTCGCACCACGAAGGGGACCTTCTACAGCTCGGTGTCGGACAACGGCGGGGTCACCTGGTCGCAGCCGGCCTCGACGGGGATTCAAAACAACAACTCCTTTGGGGAACTGGCGGTTCTCAGCGACGGCTCTTGGATTTTAATTTGGAACCGCGATCCCGAACTTCCGCCGTTCGACTACCACCCCGATCCCAACGCCGACCCCAATCCCTGGGCGATCGAAGACTTCCGCACTCCCCGGGACATCCCGCGCAAGGAACTGTCGTGCGCCATCTCTTCCGACGAGGGAAAAACCTGGACGGATCCGGTGGTTCTGGCGAAAACCAACAGGGTGTGGATCGCCTACTCGGTCTTCTTCGAGCCGCAGCCGGGTCTGTTTTGGATTTACGCCCAGATGGGGGATCTTCGCATGAAGGTTCGCCGAGACGACCTGTTTCCCCCGGCCGGCGGGGAGTAATTGCCCCGGCTCAGATTGGCCGGCGCTGCCGCGAAACCGTTCCCGCTTCCATCGTTTTTTAATTGATCGATATTCAATTGAGGATATGAACCATGCCGCTGTTTGAGAAAATCCGCCGCGCGTTCCATACCGATCACCGCCGCGGCGCGCCGCGAAAATCGCGCGCCCTGCGTCTGGAATCGCTCGAAGAGCGTACCCTTTTGACGGCCACCCCCTGGACGGTGACCAGCTTCAGTGATATTCAGGACGCGATGGCCTCGATCGCTTCCGGGGGAGAGATCGAGATTCAAGTCGCCGGCGACATTACGCTCACCGGCGATCAAGGGGTGACGATCGCCTCCGGCCAGTCGGTCACGGTCACCAGTGTCGATCAGGCGAAGCTTCTCGGAAGCGGTTCGGTCGATCGAACCTGTGCGCTGTTCACCGTTACCGGGGGGGAACTGATTCTCCATTCGGTGTTGATCAACGACCTGAAGGCGGCCTCCGATTCCAGCGGTGTCAACGGCGCGGTGGTCAATCAAACCGGCGGAAGCGTCACGGTCAGCGGCGGCACGCGGATTTCCGGCTGCACCGCCTACAACGGCGGGGCGTTCTACGTCAACGCGGCCAACAGCGCCGCTGCGGCAATGAGCGTCGTCGGCGGAACGATTTCCGGCTGCGGCGCCAGAAGCGGCGGGGCGGTCTATGTCAGGAGGGGGACGGTCGATTTCTCGTACGACAGCGACGCGCTGACCTTCGCC
>CADBTE010000046.1 GCA_902797455.1 uncultured Planctomycetota bacterium
AAGAACTCGGCGCGCCGTTCGGTCCACATCTCGACCCCGGGGTAAATGAGCCGGCCCGATTTCATCTGGAACGGCCCGTGGTTCGAGTTGACCGGAACGCGGCGGCGCGCCTCCCAGTTGACGCCGTCGTCGGTGGAGCGGAAGATAAAACTCCCCAGCTCGCGCAGACGCTCTTGCTCGCTGACGCGGTTGTGAACCCTCATCCAGCGGTCGTACCGCTGGTCGGACATCTCCTTTTGGCCCTTGGCGCGCCGCTCGATCTCTTTACTGAGGATTTCGTCGCTGTAGGCCAGCGAGGTAAACGTCGTGACGAGGATCGTCCCCTTGTCGGTCACCAGAATACCGGCGTCGCGGTCGTCGATCGGGCCGTCGCTGATCGTCTGCGGCCAGGTCCAGGTTTCTCCCTTGTCGCGGGAGCGGAACAGGTCGACCCGCCCGAACGGGCAGACGTGCGTCTCGCGCCCGCCGGAAACGGCGACCAGCAGCTCGTCGTCTTGGGTCACCCCGACCGTCGGCCAGCCGTAGTAGATATCGGGGGTCTCGGAAACGGCCTTCTGCGAGAGGATCTCGACCCGCGGGGCCTCGGCGGCGCGCAGGGAGGAAGAAACAAAGCCGGCGCTAAAAAGCGCCGCCGCGCCGGCGGCCGTACTTTTGAGCATGCCGCGGCGGGTTAAACAGCGGGAAGATTCCATGGCAAAACCTCGGTTGAAAATGAACGTTCGAAAGGCCGGAACAGTCTCATTTTAACGAGGCCCTTGTCCTTATTCAATAACTCAAGTTGTGGTATAATAGGAAAAATTACCGCTTCGGCGCCGTAAAAAAGCGGCTGCCCCGCCCGGTTTTATCCCCCCCCATGGGAACTTGAGAACAAAAACGAACAAAAGACGAATCTATGAGTAAGGCGTCGGTTCGGCGAATCGCCATCTACGATACCACCCTGCGCGACGGCGCGCAGGGCGAGGGGATTTCGTTCTCGCTGCAAGACAAAATCCTTCTGGCCCGCCGGCTCGATCAGCTCGGCTTCGACTATATCGAAGGGGGATATCCCGCCTCGAACGACAAAGACGAGCAATTCTTCAGCGAGCTTGCCGAACAGCCGCTGACCGGCGCCAAGCTGTGCGCCTTCGGAATGACGCGCCGCAAGGGGACCGATGTCGAAAAAGACGACGGGCTGGCCGCGCTTCTGGCCTCGGGCGCGCCGGTGCTGACGATCGTCGGCAAATCGAGCGCCTTCCAGGTGCGTGACGTTCTGGCCACGTCGCTGGAAGAGAACCTCGCGATGCTTGAGGAGACGATCGGCTTTCTCATCTCGCGCGGGCGGCGGGTCTTCTTCGACGCCGAGCATTTCTTCGACGGCTGGAAGAACGACCCCGGCTATTCGATGACGGCCATTTCGACCGTCATGGCCGCCGGGGCCGAGTCGATCACCCTGTGCGATACCAACGGCGGCTCGATGCCCGAAGAGATCGCCGCGGGGGTCGAGGCGGTCGCCGCGGCGGCCGCGGCCGCCGGCAAACCGGGGCTTCCGATCGGCATCCACACGCACAACGACTGCGGCCTGGCGGTCGCCAATTCTCTGGCCGCCGTCGAGGCGGGGGCCTCGATCGTTCAGGGAACGGTCAACGGCTTCGGCGAGCGATGCGGCAACGCCAATTTGATCACCATTATCGCCAACCTTCTTTTGAAAAAAGGGGGCCGGTTCGAGGTTCTCCAGCCGGGCGCGGCGCGGTACCTTACCGAGCTGTCCCGCTTCGTCGACGAACTGGTCAACGTCAAGCCGTCGCCGCGGCAGCCGTACGTCGGGCGCAGCGCCTTCACCCACAAGGGGGGGATGCACGTCTCGGGGATCATCCGCGACTCTTCCGCCTACGAGCATATCGCCCCCGAGGCGGTCGGCAATGCCCGCCGGGTCCTGATCAGCGAGCTGTCGGGCCGGTCGAATATCGCCGCGCGCACCGCCAAGTACCATATCGACGGCGATAAAAAGCTCCTCGACAAGATTCTCTCGGCGGTCGTTCACAAAGAAAGCCGCGGCTATACCTTCGAGGCGGCCGAGGCGTCGTTCGATCTGCTGGTGCGCCGCGCGATGGGGACGTTCCACCCCCACTTCCAGCGGCTCAGCTACAATACCAACGCCGTGTCGGACAGCAAGGGAGTCTTGACGACGATGGCGACCGTTAAGCTGAAGGTCGGCGATCTGATTCGTCTTGAGGTCGCCGAGGGGGACGGCCCGGTCGACGCGCTCGACGCGGCGCTGCGGCGGGCCCTGGACGATGTCTTCCCGCAGCTGAAGACCATGTCGCTGGTCGACTATAAGGTCCGCGTCCTCAACAGCGAGGCGGCGACCGCCGCCCGCGTGCGCGTGATTATCGAAAGCAAAGACGCCGACGAGGTCTGGGGAACCGTCGGGGTCGACGAAAACGTCATCGAGGCAAGCTGGATCGCCCTGTGCGACTCGATTGAATACAAACTGGCTAAATGCCAGGCCCTCCCCGCCCAGCCGTAAACGCGTTGTTTCCCCCACCCTTCGAAAAAAGGCCTGCTATGAACCCGACCCGCACCATTAAGCTATCCGGTGAAAAACTCTCGTTCAGCGCCTCGCACGCCATTGTGTTCGAGCAGCCGAACCAACCCGGTTCCCTCGGCCTCGAGCCGCTTCACGGGCACGACTTCGTCGTGGACGTCGAGATTACCGGCCCGGTCAACGCGCTTGGAATGGTGATTAATTTCCTCGTCGCCGAAAGTGTCCTTCGGTCGATTATCGATAAGTTCAACCATAAAATCCTCCTTCCGGCCAAGCCCGATTACTTCAACTACGAACGAAGCGGCCGTCAGCTGGGGGTCCACTCGAAGGTCGACCCCCGATCCTGGTCGTTCCCGCTGGTCGATGTCTGCTTTATCGACGCGCCGAACGCCTCGACCGAGGCGATCGCCGACGACCTGGCGAGACTCTACTGGGGCCGGCTGACCGATTTCGGCATTATCAGCCCGGCCGAGGCGTACCAGCTGCGCGTCACGCTCAAAGAGTCGGCCGGCTCGTCGGTGACGGTCGAGTACTAAGTTAGCGGTTTTGTCCGATGATGACCGGCGGGAACCAGCCAGAAGCCCGGGGCGGCGATCAGGATGAGGCGTATATGCGCGAAGCGATCGCCCAGGCGCGCCTGGCCGCCGAAGAGGGAGAGGTCCCGATCGGCGCGGTGATCGTCTGCGACGGCCGGATCATCGCCCGCGGCCGCAACCGCCGCGAGAGCCGCCGCGACCCGACCGCCCACGCCGAAATGGAGGCGATTCGCCAGACGATCGGGCAGTTCGCCTCGTGGCGCGTCGAGCGGGCCGCCCTCTACGTGACGCTCGAACCGTGCCCCATGTGCGCCGGGGCCATCGTCCAGTCGCGGATCGACCGGGTGGTGTACGGCTGCGCCGACCCGAAGGCGGGGGCCGCCGCGACCCTCTTTTCGCTGCTGAGCGACCCGCGGCTGAACCACCGCTGCGAGGTCCGCGCCGGGGTGCTCGAGGACCAGTGCCGGGAACTGCTGAGGAACTTCTTCCGCGCGCGCCGCGCCGAAAAGGCCGAGTGAGGGGCGTTTCCCTTTTCCGCCGGGGGGCAAACTGGTAAAATGGCGCCTGGGGGGAGCGCTCCGGCCCGCCGAAGGCGGGCGGGTTTTGCCGCGGCGGCAAAAATTCAACCAAACAAACCAGCTGTATAAAGAAACATATAGATTTTAGAGGTTATCTATGCCGGCTCCGTTGATCATTAGTGTTTCCGGGCTTCGCGGGGAAATCGGCGCGACGCTGACCCCGGAAGTGGCGATGCGCTACGCGGCCGCCTTTTCGGCCTCGCTGGCCGGCGACGGCCGCCCGTTTGTGATCACCCGCGACGGCCGCGCCGGCGGTTCGGCGCTGGCCGACGCCATCGCCGCGGCGCTTTGCTCGGTCGGCCGCTCGGTGATCGACGCGGGGATCGCCGCCACGCCGACGACCGGCGTGCTGGTGCGCCATTTAAAAGCCGCGGGGGGGATTCAAATCTCCGCCAGCCACAACCCCCGCCGGTTCAACGGGCTGAAGCTCTTCAGCGCCGCCGGGCGGGTGATCCCCAAAGCCGAGGGAGAGGCGGTGCTGCCGGTTTACCATCGTTTCCAGACCGAGCCGCTCCCCTGGGTCGATGTCGAACACCTCGGCGAAAAGAGTCTCTGTGACGAGACGATCCGTGCGCACATGAACGCCGTTTTGGCGACGGTCGACGCCGAGGCGATCCGCGCGAAGGGCTTCCGCGTTCTGCTCGACTCCAACCACGGCGCCGGCTCGCTGCTGGGACGCCCCCTGCTGGAGGCGCTCGGCTGCGAGGTCGTCGGTGTGGGGCAGACCCCCGACGGGGCGTTTGAGCATACCCCCGAACCGACCGCCGAGAACCTCGCGCCGATTCTCCAGACGGTTCGCCAAGCGAAGGTCGATATCGCCTTGTGCCAAGACCCCGACGCCGACCGCCTGGCGCTGATCGACGAAAACGCCCGCTATATCGGCGAGGAATACACCGTGGCGATCTGCGCCAAGAACCGCCTGGCCAAAGAGCCGGGGCCGGTGGTGATCAACGCCGCCACCAGCCGCATGACGATCGATATCGCCGAGTCGTTCGGGCAGAAGTGCTTCCGCTCCCCCGTGGGAGAGGCGAACGTCGTCGACTGCATGATCGCCAACGGCGCCGTCTTCGGCGGCGAGGGGAACGGCGGCCCGATCGACCCGCGCGTCGGGTTCGTGCGCGACAGCTTCGTCGGGATGGCGATGGTCCTCGAGGCGATGGCGCTGCGCGGTCTGCCCCTCTCGCGCCTGGCCGATGAACTCCCCTCGTACGCGATCATTAAGCGGAAGGTGACCCTTCCCGCCGAAAGAATCGCCGCGGTCCTCGACGGCCTGGCCGAGAAGTACGCCGGCGAGAAGGTCGATCGTTCCGACGGGGTGCGCGTCGACTTCCAGCGCAGCTGGGCGCTGGTTCGGGCCAGTAATACCGAGCCGATCGTGCGTATTATTGTGGAGGCGCCCGATGAGGCCGCCGCCGAGGATCTGTGCGATCGGTTCCAGCGCGATACCGAGGCGCTGGCCTGAAAAGGACGAACATAAAACCTTAAGAAAGCCGGCGCGCCATGGCCGCCGGAAGCATTTTTTCGGAGCGAAAAAGGAATGATTATCTACCTCGGAAGTGACCATCACGGTATCAGAACGCGTCTGAATTTGTGTGGTTATCTGCGCGAGCTGGGCCACGAGGTGATCGATGTCGGCCCCACCGAGGAGGGGACCGCCAGTGTCGATTACCCCGATATCGCCGAGCGGGTCGCCGGCGCCGTGTCGCGCGGGGAGGCCGAGCGGGGGATTCTCATCTGCGGAACGGGAATCGGCATGAGCATTACCGCCAATAAATTCCCCGGCGTGCGCGCCGCGCCGATCGTCGACGAGTTCTCGGCCCAGATGAGCCGTCGGCACAACGACCTGAACGTCCTGTGCCTTTCGGCCGACACGCTTACCGAAACGATGATCAGCCGGCTGGTCGAGGTCTGGCTGAAATGCGCGTTCGTCGGCGGCCGCCATCAGCGGCGCAACGATAAAATCGCGGCCATCGAAGCCGAACAGATCAAAGAGAATAAACACATCAACTAAAAATTCAGGGGTGATCGCTATGAAACGGACTTGCGCGACTAACCGACTCACCGCCCGGTGGGTTCCGCTCTTGCTCTTTGCCGCCGCCGCTTGTATGCTGGCGGGCACCACAGGCGCGCCGGCGCTTTGGGCCGGCGCCGACGAGACAAAGAAAGAAGTCGAAGCCGCCCCGTCGGTTCCGCTGGACGATCCCGACGCGCCCGATGAGGAAGACGACGAAATCGACGACGATAACCCCGCCGACGCCGCCACGCAGGTGATCGACGAGATCGCCGCCGACGCCCGGGAGAACAGCGCCGAGGATCTGCTGAACCTCGCCACCGAGGCGAAGCTCTCGGCCGAGTCGATCCTCGACCTCACCAAGGCGATCGCCTACTGCATCGAGGCCGAAAAGAAGGGGCTCGACGACGATTCGCTCGACTACTGCCGCAAGCTCAAGCTCGCCACCCAGCTGGAGCGCGGCCTGGCGCTGGCCAATGTCTTTATGGGCGATAAGATCAAGATCGGCGACCTGCCGCACGGCTGGGAGACGATCCGGACGATGGCGCTGGAAGATCTGAGCGCCTGCCTGGAAGAGAACTCCGAGCTGATCCTCGCCCAGCTGGCGGTCGGCCGGCTGGAGATGCTCCCCGGCGGGGACGACGCGCGCGCCCGCGCGGCGCTCGATAAGGCGATCGCGGGGGCGGCCGGGTCGGAGCCGGAGATTTTAGCCGAGGCGCTGAAGTTCCGCTCCCTTTTAAGCGACGACCCGCAGGACAGCATTAAGATGCTTCATCAGGCGATCGATCTGTCGAAAGACAACCCGACCCTGCTGACCCTGCTGGCGACGAAACTGTCGGAAGTCAACCAAGACGAGGAGGCGCTAAAGCTCTTCGACGAGGCCCTGGCGCTGGACCCCGACAACACCGACTACAAAAAGGCGAAGGCGTTTGTTTTAGCCGCGCTCGACCGCCAGGAAGAGGCCGAAAAGGTCTTCGACGAGGCGATCGAAAAAGCACCGCAGAACCTTCTGACAACGGTCGAGAAGGCGCAGTTTTTGGCCTCGATCAATAAGACCGACAAATCGATCGAGCTCATCTCCGAGGCGATCGACCGCTTCAGCCAGATCCCGATGCTCTACTACCTGCGCGCCGAGCTGTATCTCCAGCGGCGCGACTTCCGCATGGCGATGAGGGATGTCAATCAGGCGCTGCGG
>CADBTE010000047.1 GCA_902797455.1 uncultured Planctomycetota bacterium
CTCTGGGTGAATACTCAACACGATAGGTGAACGAAGGAGAACGATCAATGAAACTCGACGATCCGAAATATGGTCAATTCGCCCTGGTTAAGGAGATGCTCGAAACGGCGGAGGTGATTCGCCGGTTCGATTTTTCAAAGACGGCCGCGGTGGCGAAAATGGTGAAGGAAGCCGGTCGGATCTTCCTGACGGGTGAAGGTTCGAGCCGTATCTTCCCGGCCAAGTCGTTCATCTACGGTGTTCTCAAGCGCGGTTTGCCGATCGCCGCGGCGACCGACGGCAGTTTTCAGGCCGCCGAGTATAACCTGGCCGATTGGGTCGTCGCGGGCGCGTCGAACAGCGGCCAGACCAAAGAGGTCATCTCGCTGCTGAGCAAACTTGGGGCGGCCGGCCACAACAAGCGTTTTGGCGTTACCGCCAACGCCGGAACGAAGATCTTCGACGTGACCGACGAGACGTTCCTCCTCTCCTGCGGGAAGGAAGACGCCGTCGCCGCTACCAAGTCGGTTGTCGAGCAGGGGCTGGTCTACCGCTCGATCCTCTGCAATCTGATCGATTGCCAGTGCCCCGCCAATAAAGAGAAAGCCGCCGACCTGGCCAAAGAGGTGATGGAGACCGAGTACGACGCCGATATCATCGCCAAACTGGCAGCCGCGCCGATGCTTTACTTCGCCGGCCGCAACAATGGCGTCGCCGAGGAGCTTACGCTCAAGACCAACGAGATCACCCGCAAGAAGTCGGACTACCTCGAGGGGACCTACCTCCTCCACGGCGTCGAGGAAGTGATGCGCGCCGGGGAGGCCTGCATTCTGATCGATCCGTTCCCGTCCGAATGCGCCAAGATCAAGGAGCTCATCGAGGGCCGAGCCGGGCTGACCGTGGTGGCAGTCGCTCCCGAGAAGACGATCTTCCCGACGATCGTTCTCCCGACCCTGGTGGGGTACGATCCGTTCCTCCAGTTGATGGCCGGCTGGAACCTCCTGGTTCAGATCGGTGTGGCGCTGGGGATCAATCTCGATAAGCCGCAGCGTGCCCGCAAGATTGGCAATGAGTTTGAGGGCTGAGAATCAAGGGGGTTCGCTATGACGATCTATTTTGACAGACGCACCGATCAAGGGACGATCAGTTCCGACCGCCCGGAAGATATCTTTCCCGAATGGAAATTCGGCGAGGAGCGTTGGCTCTTCCTTTCGCCGCACGATGACGACATTGTCTGCGGATGCGGGCTGACCTTTATCGCCGCCCTTGAAATGGGGGTTCAGACCTTCACCGGCGTGGTGACCAACGGCCGGATGGGGTACTGCCGTCCCGAAGTGAAAGAGACTATCGCCGATATCCGCAGGAAGGAGTGCACCGATTCGTTCCGGGCCCTTGGGCTCGATGTCGAGAATAACCTCTTCTTCCTCAATCATGACGACGGCAGTCTGAATATTCAGGCCGGCCGCCGGCTAGCCCAGCCGGGTGATACCGCCGTGATCGCAGGCGGAACCGGCGTGACGAACTCGCTGACCTGGCTGCTGCGCAAAACGCGGCCGAACCGGCTCTTCGTTCCGACGATCACCGACCTGCACCCCGACCACAAATTCACCAACTCCGAGGCGATGATCTCGATCTTCCACGCCCAGGGGGGGATCTGGCCGGAACTGGGCGAACCGATCGCCGAGATTCCGCGTTTGTATGAGTACGCGGCCTACAGCAACTTCCTGACCCCTCCGACGCTTCGTCTGCGCGTTCCCGAGGAGATGCTCCAGCGTAAGCTCGACGGGATCTACGCCTACAAGAGCCAGGAGCAGATTGATTTGACGATCAAGATGGTCAAGCGGGCCGGAACGAACGAGTATCTGCGGGAAGTTCGCTTCGATCTGTATGATCCCGAGGAGTGTCGAAAACTGTTCGACGAGTAAAAGCCGCAGCCCGTTTTTCCCTTGGGTGAAAAAGAGGAACGGAAGAGATGAGTTTGAAAAAAAGTGTTGCCTATTTCGGCGACGGCACGATCGGCGGCGCCGCGAGTTACCTTGCGGGCGTGATGAAGCATTATGGGATTCCGTTCGAACGAATCGACAGCGGTTCGGCGCCCCCGGAGGGGTTCTTTGATGAGCCCCGGGCGCTCTATGTACTGAGCGACTACCCGAGCAGCGGATTCCGTCACGGTGATCTGGAGAAGCTTTCGCGCAACGTCGAGCAGTTTGGCAGCGGCCTGCTGATGATCGGCGGCTGGGAATCGTTC
>CADBTE010000048.1 GCA_902797455.1 uncultured Planctomycetota bacterium
GCGCGGCGCGAGGGCCGTTTTCCCACCGAGGAGGAACGCGCCGGCGCCTTGGCGTGTTCGGGGATGAAGCACCTAAGTGTCGATGATGATCGGCAGGTCATTCGGCTGGATCGTGAAGGGGTTATCCTCAATTTCGGCGGGATAGGAAAAGGAATCGGATTGGATGAGGCCGCCGGCGCCGCCGAAGCCCAAGGGCTGAAAGATTTTCTGGTGCAGGGAGGCCGAAGCGGTGCCGTGGCCAGAGGAGGGCGCCGCGGCGACCACTCACCGACGCTGCGTCGCGGCGTATGGACCGTGAGCGTCACTGACCCGCTTCGTCCCGATCACCCGCTGGCCATGATTCGCCTGGCCGATCGGGCGCTGGCAACCAGCGGTTCCGCCGAACAGTTCTTTATTTATGAGGGAAAACGCTACTCGCATATCCTCGACCCGGCCACCGGTTTTCCGGCGGCGGGGCTGTTGTCCGTGACGGTTCTGGGCCCCACGGCCGCCGAGGCCGACGCGCTTTCGACCGCGCTGTTTGTGATGGGAGAGAAAAAATCGGTCGCGTTTTGTCAGGATCACCCGGAATATTCGGCGCTTCTGGTAACCGAGGAAGAGGCAGATTCCACCCGCCGGTTGATCGCTGTCAATATGGATGAGGATACTTTGTCGATTCTCACCGAAGATCTGCCGCTCGAGATATTCTAGTACGAACGCTCGATATAGTAATCCAAAAGGGTCGTCGTCGACTGGTAAAGGACCCCGCCGGCCGGGTCGGTCTCGACCGTGACCTGGCGCTGGACACCGCCGGGAATCATCGTGGAATGAATGGTTCTCGTCAGGGAAACCGAGTCTTCTTTCTTTTCGATGGTCTGGGAAAACCAAACGGGAAGGTCGGCCCCAATGAGAAGATTCCCCCCCTGGAAAAGAATCGTGGTACTGGCCTGGCGCAAAAGGGTGCGCGGAGTGTCGTTCGAGAAGGTATCGGTATGGCTTTGATGGATGAAGGGAGAGATCACCGTCGAATACCAAAGGGTGGTCGTCTCTGTCATTTCGGGGGTGGTTCTTTGGAACCGTCGGACGAAACAGGGAATCACGCGCAGCCCGGCCTGAACGTTGGCCGATGGGAGAATCTCTTCGGTGAGCTGGTCATCCGCTGCCAGACCGTAAAAGTTATATTTCACCACCTCGGGTTCTTTTTCGAAGGTCCGGTTCCCCATTTTCACCGAGACCTCTTGCCGGAGCGTGTAGCCGGAGGCGGAGATATCCAGGAGGGTCTGCTTTTTTTCGGTGACACTTTGAATGCTTTGCCGGTGCTGGAACGAGACGCTCACCGTCCGGGTCCGGCTCCAACTCCCGGGCCGGAACCGACACCAGGGAGATTCTTTGGCCGACATCGCGGCGCAAGCCGGCTGCTGCTCGGGGGCGATGCGCTCAAAAGGAGTGTCGCTGTCGGAAACATCCGCGGCGGCGCCTTGAGGGACGGGATCTTCGGCAGCGGGGGCAAAATTGGGTGAGGCGGAAAGGCCCTGTCCTTGAGAGGTATCATCGGGAAGAAGAGTGAGCAGATCGTGCGCGACGACCGCGGGATTGGTGAGCTGCTCGGGATTTTCCTGGGCGACGGACGTCTGAGGGACAAGAGAAAAAACAGCACAGAAAAACGCCGCGGCAGCCCCAATAACAGCGGCTGTTTTAAGATCGAAGCGAAATGTTGACTGCTTGTTACACACGTTCTGCCACGATAGAAAAAAACCCCTGCCGGTGCCCTGTTAGGGGGTGGGGGTGGGCTGACGCGAATGATCGCGCCTTTTCCGGCAGGGGCATAAGAAGTACCTACGATTATCCCTAATTCTCTTTTTCGGTAAAGCCCCCCCTCGGACAACAGCCCGAATCGGAAGTTTTCAGGGGAGTTCCTCAAAAACTTTGACGATCAGCGCGTCAAACTCGGGCGGGACCGTTTTGAGGTTCAAAGACAGCGTATCGTCCTCGGCCGAACCGACAAGCGCCGGTCGGGCGGAAGCCAAAACCTGCGCCAGCCCGCCCGGCGTACGGCCCGCCGGCTTGATCGCCAGCGCGACCGACGCCAGGCGGCCGATTTGCCGATCAGGGGTAAGATAGGCGGTGGCGGGACGAACTGTCACCTCTTCGATTGCCCGGCACAGACGCAGCTGCGGCACAAGCCGCTCGGCCCTATTTTGGAGATTCGCCGTCGGCAGCAAAAGAAGGCGCAAAATAGGGATCTGCTGTTCCACCGTCTGCGCGTTTTTATAGAGTTCGAAGGTCTTGACCATCCCCGCCAGATCGATGGGGTGCGGTAAAAACAAATCGGCCGTGTTGGAAGAACGGATTCGATCGAGATAGCGTTTGGAGCCGGCCAAAACGCCGCAGGGAGGCCCGCCGATGAGCTGACCGCCGCTAAAGAGAAGCAGATCGACCTGTGTGGCGAGAAGTTCGCCAATCGTCGGAATCGAGTCGAGAAAAACATGGGAAAGATCAACCAACGGGGCGTAATCGCAGCGTAACAGAACCGGAACATCGGGATACGCCTCATTTAAGGTCCGAATCTCCTCAGGAAGAAGCGCCAACGAATGACCGGCAGCCACCTCCGATGCCAGACGGATCAACCCCACCTCGGTCTCACCTCGGCGAGGCACGGCCAGGGGAGATAAGTAATCGCTCAGACGAACCGAATTGGAGGCCCCTACCTCGATCACCGTCGCGGAGGAGTAACTCAATCGATCGGCAAGACGCCGGCCGGAGTGATCTTCGGTCATATCACGCCGGGCGGTGAGGATCGCCCCACTGCGGCCGAATGTTTGAAACAGACACAGTTCCGCCAGTTCCGGGGAAGGGAAGAACAGCGCGTCCTCGACCCCGAGACGCGAGCAGACGACCCGCGCCGCCGTTGAGGGGGTGATTTTCTGCGCCGGAGCCACACTGTACGGTTCCTCGCCGCGGGAAAACTCGGCCGGGTCGCCGGCCGATTCACTGCCGGCCGGCGAGCAGTACGCCTCGCCATAGTCGGGGGAAGCATCGAGAAAATCGAGCCGCCAGAGCATCTCGTCAAGAATGGTCCGCCCCAGAGCGTAGTTGAATGTCGGTGTCGGAAAGAGTATTCCGCTGGCGTCGATGATAAGACGATCCCCCCGCCGCTCGATATCTTGGAGCCGAGCGAGGATCTTTTCGGTCAGGTCAGCCAGATCCGGAATCCGCCGCTCGGTGGCGGCCGAGAACATCTCTTCCGAGACGTCTTCGTAAACCCCCTTGACGGTACTAAGAACAGAGGCGGGATGAAGCCGCTCGATCACCGGGCGCAGGCGCGGTGATGCAAGGAGTTCATTGATGGAGAATATCGAAAATTTTCCCGGTTTCGGCATGACATACACCTGACGGAAACGGTTGCGCGCAACGGCTTAATGAAGCGGTAAACAAGAGCCGATTATAGCGCTTTGCCATGTTTCAGGCAAGATTTTTACGTGTCATTGCCCCTGGGGGAGGTTGCCAATCTCCAGGTGGGTTCCTGCCCCCTGAGGGGTAAGAACACCGTCGGCGGTCGGTGATTCGGGTTGTCCGACAATGATGACGCGAATCAGGACATCGGCCGGCTCGTAGCGGACAAACTCTTTCTCATGAAGGACGGGGTAGGGGGTCATTTCTTTGACGGTGACGGTTTGAACCTCCATCTGGCAGGTACACGGATTGAAAGTCTCGACCTGTTTTTCGACCAACTGCTCGCACGGTTCGAAGACCGTTCGAAACTCAGAGATCTTTCGCAGTCCCTTCTCTTTCTTGTAATAGTAACGGTAGCGGCAGCCATCGGCTCCGATCACCGCGATCGCCTCCTCGGGCGAGAAGGGGAGTTTCCGCTCGGCAACCTCATCGGGGGACGCCTGCAGCTCAACCGGAATATCGGGGGCCATCAGCTCGGAATAAGGATTCTGGTAAGTCGTCTTCTCGCCAAGCCCCCCCCAGAGCCAGCCTTCATTCTGCTTTTTCGCCGTGTAGGCCAAAGCCGGCAGCGCGAACAGAAGGGCCATCGAGACGGCCGCGCCGATTTGACAGATCTTTCCGCCGCAGAGCTCACGCATCGTCGGTTCCCCTTTACAGAGCTTCCTGACCAATTAAAAGGTGGTTCCCCGTCGGACCATTTCGCGCCGGGGCTCCACTGCCTTCTTTCTATACTAATCAGGCAAAACGTGATGAAAGTATCTATTTTGCCGAATAGATATCAAGAAGAGGCGGCGCGGTATCAGATACAACGATTAAAACGATTATGACCGCGCATTATTCTCCCCACGTCGAGGAGGGGCGAAAGGCCTCAATGTCTGGACATTTAGGGGAATTCCACTATAATAACGGCAGGTTTCGCGCTTTTTAAGAACACGGGCCCTTTTTATCAAAACACAGAGTAATAATGCCATTGCCACACGAAGGAGCTTGGAAACGGCTATGAAGAATATCACGCGTTGTCTTGTTTGTGGGTTGCTCGCGCTGATGGCAGCGTCGGCACCTTTTTTAGCCGCCGCGGATGTCTCCTGCCATTCACTCGGCGACGGTCGGGTTCAAATCTTGGTCGATGGCGAGCTGTTTACCCAGTTTATCCCCAACTTCGCGGGAACTCCCGTCTTTTGGCCGCTGCTTTCGGCCGATGGCTCCTTGCTGACCCGCTCGCTTTACCGGCCGCAGCCCGACAACAAAAATAAAGTCGTCGATGGTCCTTTCCCGGCCGAGGATTACGCCCGTTTCCTGGCCGACGGCAATCAGGCCTGGACCGATATCATGCGCTGCATCGAGATGATCCGCCCCGTCGAATCAAAGGACCACCCGCATCAGCGCTCCGTCTGGTTCGACCACGGAATGGTCAACGGCAAAGACTTCTGGAGCTGCTCACCCGACACCTCAATCAGCGCGGAGTTGATCAGCGCCGAAAAAAACAGCGATGGCCAGGTCGTTCTGGTCATTCACTGCCGATGGAATGACCTGGCCGCCGGCGAGGATCTTTGCGAAGATACACGGACTGTCACGCTGGGGGTGGTCCCCGGAACATCGATTCGATTCATCGATTACCGGATTGACCTCACCGCCGGGGGTGACCCGACCGTTTTCGGCGACACCAAGGAAGGGTCTTTCGGTGTTCGTGTGGCCAGTACGATGGAGTTGGGCGCCGAAAAAAAGAACCCCAACTGGGGGGGCTCGATCGTCAACGCCGAAGGGCTTAAAGATGACGACACTTGGGGGAAGCGGACCGCTTGGGTTAACTTCAACGGAAAGGTCGCCAAGCATCTCACCGCCGAGCAGATCGACGCCGGCGCCGATATCCAGACCGCGGAAATGGTCAGTGCCGGGATTGTCATTATGAATCACCCCGGTTCCTTCCGTTTCCCCTCTTGGTACCATGTGCGCGGTTACGGCCTTTTCGCCGTCAACCCGTTTGGCATCAAAGATTTCGCCCCCCAAGACAAACTTGATGGGTCTGTCACCCTTCAAAAGGGGGAAATACTCACTTTCCGTTATCGTCTGCTGATCTACGACGGGGAGCTCTCCGCCGAACAGATCGCCTCCCTCTACGAAGATTACGCGAAATGAATTTACACAACGAAAGATCGAGATAAAACGAAAGCACGAAAGAAAGCTCGGTGAGTAAACAGTTCCTCTGCCCGTCTTGTCAACGCGTCACCCTCATCCAGGGAGAGGGCGGCGCCGCGGAGGTGGTCTGTACCCATTGCGGAAAGGTCTTTCGTATCCGTTCGCGTGAAAACGACACGAAAACCACGGCTGCCGAGCCGACCGATCCCTTCGGTTTCACCCTAGCCGACGACACCCCCTTTCCCATCCAGCCCGAAGAACCGAAATCAACCGCGCTGGCTCCCCCCTCCAATGAAGATCGCGAGATCACCCTCTCGCGCATCCAAACCATCGCGCGGCTCCACCAAGAACAAGAGGGTGTCTCGGGATACTCGTCTTCGTCTTCCCCTTCGTCCTCCCCGTCCCAAAGCCAGGCGGCCTCCCCCGGAACGAAGATTTGGACCACCGGACAAACCCTTCTCGGAGGAAAGTACCGTGTTGTTGAACTGGCCCCGGGTGTTCCCTACGCCCAGGGAGGGGTCGGAATCGTCCACCGAGTTCACCACGAGGAGTGGGACATCGACTTCGCCGTCAAATCCCCTAAAGCCGAGTTTATGCAGACCGAACAGGGGAAACTCAGCTTTGAGCGCGAGTGTCAGCTCTGGATTGAGTTAGGGCTTCACACCAATATCGTTACCTGCTACTTAATCCGCCGCATCGACGGGATTCCTCGTGTCTTCGCCGAATTTGTCCACGACGGGACCCTGCGCGATTGGACCAACGACGGCCGTCTCTACGAGGGAGGACCGACCGAGGCGCTGAAGCGTATCATCGATATCGCCATTCAGTTCGCCCGAGGCCTCGATCACGCGCACTGTCAGGGCCTTCTCCACCTGGACGTCAAACCGGGGAACGTAATGATATCGCGCGGCGTCGCTAAGGTGACCGACTTCGGTCTGTCCCAGGCGGTTCGCCGTTCCGACAAAGAGGAGCCCATGTCAGGCATATGCGATGGGATGACACCATCCTATTGCTCGCCGGAGCAGTACGAAGCATACGAGAACTATCAAGCCGCCGGCCAACAGGGGCAGACCCCCCAGGAAGCCGTCCTGACACGTCAGTCCGACATCTGGTCGTGGGCAATTTCGGTCCTGTCGATGTTCCACGGCCGCTCCCCGTGCAAAAAGGGGGGACAGACGGCCGCCGAGGTCTTCGAAGTCTTTCTGAAAGTTCCGCCGGCCGAAGGGCATCCCTCGATCCCGCCGCAGATGGTCCAACTGCTGCGCCGCTGCTTCCGAAAAGACCCGAAGCAGCGTCCCGAGTCGATGGGCCAGGTCGCCGATGAATTAGTCACTGTCTACGAAGATGTTTTCGGCGAGCCGTATCCGCGTCCCAAACCGGCCAATAATTCCAATTCGGCCGAGAGCAGCTGCAACCGCGCGATCTCCCTGCTCGACCTGGGGAAGAACGACGAGGCCTATACCGAAATCTCCAAAGCGGTCGACATGGCCCCGTGGCATCCCCAGATCACCTTCGATCAGGTGCTGATGTCCTGGCGGTTCGGTATCATCGATGATCTCACCGCGCTGAGTGCCGTCACCGAGCTGGCCCGGCACAACTACTCCGACGCTCAATCTCATTACGCGCTGGGATTGATCCAGCGCGAACGGGGGAACCCGCGCGCGGCGCTGGTCGCGTTCCAAAGAGCCGTCGAACTGGAGAAAGACCGCGTCGAATTCATCAAGGCCCTAAAAAACTGCCGTCTCATCGTTGACCAAGAGGCCTCCTGTGTCGCGACGCTGTCGCTTCGGCCGCTGGAGATCAGCCCTCGGCAGTGGGTCTATATCAGCCCGGGGCGTCAATTTATCTTCTACCCCCTGGCCGGCTCGCGTTTTGAGCTGCGGCATACGCTCACCGGCGCGGTCGGTACCGGTTTTCGCCAGGTCGGGAATACCCAAACGCTGGCTCTGAGCGACGATTACCTCTGGGAGGTTCAGCAGGACGGTGAAGACGCGTTGGTTAAACACGCGGACTTCCCCGATTCGGTCCCTCAAGACAGTCCTCTTCGTCTGCTCCCGGCCGAAGAGCGTTTCCGCAGGGTAGACTGGGGAAGAAAGGACGACGCGGTTTGTCCCGAAAAGGGGATCCGTCTGACCATCAACGGCAATCAAGTCGATCGCTACGATGAGCGTACCGGTCAGCTGGTTCTTAGTTTTAAAGGGCACCAGCGTGAAGTCACCGCCCTGAAGATGTCGCGTGACGGCAAATGGGCGGCCACCGGTTCATTCGATTCGTCACTGCGTCTTTGGCAGGTAGAAACCGGACGGTGTGTCCGGACTTTCCAGGGGATATCCGGTACCGTCGGGGGCATTTGGATCGATGATGACCATCGGTTTTTGATGACCTTGGTTCAGGGAACACAGCTGCGCATCTGGAACGTCGATCTGATATGCTCGAACGCCTACAGGATCCGCGCACCGTTTATGATCTGCCTGGTCTCCAGCTCGGAAGAGGTCGCCCGTCGGCAAAACGAGCTCAATACCCTGGTCGAATCGATGCGTGTCCATGCCGCTTCCGGCAACATCAAGGGGGCGATTGAGGCGTTTAAAAAGGCCGAAACTATTGACGGATGGCAGAGTATCCGCTCTTCCCTCCAGCTTCCCGAGCTGCTGGGGCGCCGAACCCAAATTACCGGCATTTCCGATACCGTACCCACTTTGTCGCTGCTCGGCCACGAAGGAGCGGTTACCTCGGTCGCTCTTTCGGCCGACGGGAGAACAGCCGTCACCGCCGGGAAGGATCAAGTTCTTTGTCTTTGGAACTTCCCTCACGAAGAGCCGGTGGCCTGCTTCACGAAACACTACGAC
>CADBTE010000049.1 GCA_902797455.1 uncultured Planctomycetota bacterium
GCCGTCCCGGGGGGGCAGTGGTTTTTCCAAAGCTCGCTGCCGTAGACGCTCGGATAGAATAACGAACACCCGCAGCAAAAAGATTCAGGTCTTTTTGCTGCGGGTGTTCGCGCGATGAATCTTTCTCTTGTTTACCCGTTCGTATCGCGCTGTTCAATGACGCCGAAATCTTTGGCGATATCGGGCAATTCCTTTTCCCACCCTTGACCGATCGCTCGGAACATCCACCTTCCTCTCCCTTCCTCACGGACCAGTTCCCCGAAAATCACCGACTTACACACCTTGGCGGCCGTCGAAAGATCAAATCGGGAGATCTCTTCGCTGCGTTCGAGATCAATAACACGGATGAAAGAACGGTGAACCAGACCGAAGTTCAGACCTTTGGCGGTGGCCTTGTGGATACTGGCCGTAAAAACCAGCCGAACGATATCACTCGGGACTTGCTCAAGCGTGATCTCGATGGTCTCGTTGTCGGCGTCTCCATCACCCCCCGTTTTATCGTCCCCTTGATGCACAACACTGCCGCACCGAGATCGTTTGTTGTTCGGGAATATGAGGTCATTGTTGTCTCGTACCTTGTTGTTGGCACCGAGCATGAAACAACTGGCATCCAAATCGAAGGGGTCGTTCGATGGACTTGCCTCCCAGCCAAGAGCGACCTTGACCTTTTTCAGACCGGGGAGGGAGACAGTTTCTCCCGCAGATAACAAAACAGCCACGATGATACCTCCTTAGAGAATGATATTGGGATCGGTGAGAACTTTAGCGGAACCAACTGGAGTATAACACAAGAGAAAATACTTCGCAACACTTTTCACGCGACAGCGTCTTTTTTACAGCCTTTTTCCTATTTATCTTCCTCTCTTTTGAGCAAGCGTCCCAAAAGAAGGAACAAATCGCGGCGTTCCCGGCGTGACAGGCCAACGAGCAAAAGTGCCGAGACATAGAGCACGCAGCACAGCGCGGCGGTCCAAAGCAGCGTCGGGTAGTCGTCGCGAAGCCACCATCGCAGGACGAAATACGGAGGGACAAACGCCGCCAGTGCCCGGAACAAAAAGGTCAGCTGCCGCTCCAGCCATCGCCCGAAGCGCTCGCCGCAGGCCGCGGCGGTATAGCGGGGGACAACAGCGCCATGGACCAGAAGCGCCGGAGCCGCCGTCCCTATCGCCGCCCCCAAAAAACCACAGCCCAGCCATAAAAGCAAAGCCGTCAAGGCGGCACTGAGAACCCCCTGCAGAAGGATCATCAGCGCCAAAAAACGGTGCCGGGCCACCGCCTGAAGGAGACGAATATTGGTCTCGGCGCTCCCCCGGTAAAGCGCCATCGCCGCGGCGATAATAACCATCGCCGGGTAGGCGGCCAGGCACTCGGGACCAACCCATCGGCGCAGGAACGCCCCCCCCCAGAAGATAAGCATCAGAGACATTAAAACCGAGATATAGGTCAGGAGCTTGTACGACAGCAGGCGCGAGCGCTCAAAACCGGCGGTATCGCCGATTCGCGTCAGGTGGGTAAACCAGTTCGTTTCCCAGAGGGTCATCGCCTGGAGAAAACTGCCGTAGTAGCTGATCAGGACGACGACCGCCAAGTTGTAGTGGGTCATATCCGCCAGCGACAAAAAGGCACCAATGAGGATGAGGTCGCTTCGCTGAATGAGGAGATCCCCCGCCTGATTGATGAATGTCCAAACACTGTATCCGAGCAGTTCCCTGGCCCGAGCGGGGCGAACCTGCCGCCACGAAAGGTGAAGCGGCGGATAGACGATCCGCACGAGAATCGCCAGCACGATTAAATTCAAAACCGCCAAACAGAGGTTCCCGGTCAAAAGCGCCGTCACCCTCCCGCCGAAATAGAGGATCCCAAAGGTTGTTAGTCCCGTCGCCGCGCGAAACGCCAGCGCCAGAACGCCGGTAGCCGTTTGGTGGAGGGTACCGTTGACCACGCCCGAAGCGCCGTCGGCGATCTTTGAGACGGCGAAGGTGGCGCCGGTCATCAAAAAGACGGCGCAAAACAGGTGGATATCCGGGGTCTGGGACCACCCCAGACGGGCGACAAGAGCCGCGATCCCCCCCGCGCACACAGCCGCCAGAGCCAAGAGCGAGAGAATCACCAGCGCCGTGTTCGCGATCTGGCCGACCCCGCGTTCATCACCGACGGAGTGGTAATAGGTTACAAACCGGCTCACTGCCGTGGTCATCCCAAAGTCGATCAGACCGCACCAGTTGGTGAACAGGCCGGCGACGAGGAAAATAGCGTAGTGCCGCTCTCCCAAAGTATGAAGCAGGTACGGCGTGAGAAACAGCCCCAAAGCGATCCCCGTCAGATAGGTAATCACCTGAAGGAAAGCACCGGTTAAAAGGGAGCGCAGCGGCCGGCGCGAGGCGCAAGTGGGAACCATGGTGTGGAATGATGAAAAAATCGCTTGTTTAGGACTTACTTTTCGATCGGCTCGGCGGCGGGTTCGGGGATCTCGTGCAATTCCCCGTCACGCAGTTCGTACCAGCGCAGATCGATGGTCAGATCTTTCTTCTGCCCCAGGCTGCGGCAGACCAGAAACCGCGGACAGCCCGGATCGTCCCCCTGGCGCGAGGCAGGAGCCAAATCGATCCCTGTGGATACACTCTGTTCATACCGCTGAAGGACGTTCAACTGACGGTCGACCCGAAGGGTATTGTATTTCACCGCTGAGTCGTTTCGGTAGAAACCGAAAATGAGGGAGTCGTTCCAGGCGACCGCTGTCTGAGTCCCATAAGAGATCTTCGCGCCGAAGTCGACTTCGTGTTCCGCCACGAAGTTGAAGTCA
>CADBTE010000050.1 GCA_902797455.1 uncultured Planctomycetota bacterium
AAAGTCGCTGATCCGTCGGTCTTTGTCCGTTTCCCGCTTGTGGAAGATCCCGCCGATAAGCGTTTCGCCGATGGGACACTCAAAGATGTCGATCTTCTGGTCTGGACCACCACTCCCTGGACCCTGCCGAGCAACCAGTTCGCCGCGGTTCACCCCGACCTGGACTACGCCGTGATTGAACTGGCCGATCCCAAAGCGAAGGGAGACGAGCCGGCCCCGCGCAAGGTGATTGTCGCCGCCGCTCTGGCCGATACGGTCGCCGCCAAGGTCAAGATGAAGGCCCGCGTGCTGGCCACCTTCCGGGGGAAAGACTTGGTCGGCCTGCGCTACATCCCGCCGTTTGACTGTTACTACAAGACCCTGGGCGATAAGACGGGAACGCTCAAAGACGGTTCGACCGAGTATCTGGCCTGGCGTGTCGGCGCCGCCGACTTTGTCACGACCGAATCGGGGACCGGCCTGGTTCATGAGGCACCCGCCTTCGGTGAGGTCGACTTCGACTTCCTGGTCGCCGAGCAGGCCCGCTTCGCCGAAGGGCAAGGCCCCGAAATGATCTGCGCCGTCGCCCCCAACGGGACCTTCACCGACATCGTCCCCGAATACCAGGGCCGCTGGGTCAAACAGTGCGATAAAGAGATTATTCAAGAGCTTAAGGGCCGCGGTATTCTCTTCCTCCAAGAGCAGTACCCGCACGACTACCCCTTCTGCTGGCGGGCATCGAACGATCCGCTGATTCAGTATCCCCGCAAGAGCTGGTTCATTCGGACCACCCGCTTTAAGGAGAAGATGCTCCAGAACAACGCGAAGATCGGCTGGATGCCGGAGCATATCCGCGACGGCCGCTTCGGGAACTTCCTGGCGGCGAACGTCGACTGGGCGCTGTCGCGCGAGCGCTTCTGGGGAACGCCGCTTCCGATCTGGATCTGTGAAAAGACCGGCTATATGGAGGCGATCGGCAGTTACGACGAGCTTCTGGCCAAGCCGGGTGTCGACGGAACGCACGTCTGGCAGAAGGCCCGCGATAAGGCGTGCCAAGAGGCCGGCGACAAATGGACCGACCGCGATGAGGAGCTCTGGGAACACCTGAAGGTTCACAAACCGTATATCGACGCGGTCGTCTACGACTCGCCCAAGGCGCCGGGGGCGAAGATGCGCCGCGTGCCGGAGGTTATCGACTGCTGGTTTGATTCCGGATCGATGCCGTTCGCCCAACTCGGTTATCCTCACAAGGCCGGCTCGGAGGAAGAGTTCAAGCGAAACTTCCCCGCCGATTTTATCTCTGAGGCGATCGACCAGACCCGCGGCTGGTTCTACTCGCAGCTGGCGATCAGTACGCTGCTCTTCGGCCAGACAACCCCCTTCCCGCACCCGTTCAAGAACTGTATCGTTCTTGGCCTGATGCTCGGTGAAGACGGACAGAAAATGTCCAAGTCGCTGCGCAACTACCGTGAGCCGAAAGAGATCTTCGACAAATACGGCGCCGACGCCCTGCGATGGTATTTCTACGCCAATCAAACCCCGTGGACCAGTATCCGCTACAGTGAGTCGGCGATTAAAGACTCGATGCCTGAGTTCCTCATTCGGCTGTGGAATGTCTGCTCGTTCTACGACGTCTACAGCAAGATTGACGGGTTCCTCCCCGAAAAGCTCATCGACGCCCAAACGATCACCGACGGCCAGCTGACAGCCGAGGCGCTTCGCGGTGCCAAGGGATATCGCCCGGTCCAGCAACGCGGGGAACTCGACCGCTGGATCATCTCGGAACTGAATTCCACCGTCAAGTTCGTCACCGAACGCCTCGACGCTTTCGACCACTTCACCGCCTGCGGCAAGATCAACGCGCTGGTCGATTCGCTGTCGAACTGGTACGTGCGCCGCAGCCGTGACCGGTTCTGGGCCAGCGGCCAGTCGGCGGAGAAGTTAGACGCCTACTGGACCTTGTACGAGGTCCTGCTCACCTGTTCGAAGCTGATCGCGCCATTCGTTCCGTTCATCGCCGAGCGGATCTACCTGGCTTTGACCGGCGGGTTCGGCTGCGCCGTGCGCGAGTCGGTCCACCTGTGCGGCTACCCGCTGGCCGAGGAGTCGCTGATCGACACGGTTCTGTCGCAGCGGATGGCCGCCGTGCGCGAAATCGTCTCGCTGGGACGCAACGCCCGGATGGGCGCCCGTCTGAAAGTTCGTCAGCCGCTGGCGGGAATTGAGGTCGTCTTGGCCAATCCCGCCCAGAAACAGGAGCTCCTCGACCAAGTCGAGCTGATGAAAGAAGAGCTCAACGTTAAAGCCGTCGAGTTCATCGACAGCGCTGAGCGCTACATCAGCTACAGCGTCGTTCCCGACTTCAAAAAACTCGGGCCGAAGCTCGGGCGCATGCTGCCGGCCGTCAAGGCGGCGCTCGGCAAGTCAGACGGCGCGGCCCTTCTGGCCGAAATGAACCGCGATGGGAAGATCACCCTCGATATCGACGGTACCCCTGTGGAGCTGTCGTCGGAAGAGGTTCAGATTCGTCTCACCGCGAAAGAGGGCTTTGCCGCCGCGCAGGGGTTGGTCGGCGTCGTTGTCCTGTCGACCGAACTGACCGACGAGCTTCTCATCGAAGGCCGTGCCCGCGAGCTGGTCCGGATGATCCAGGATCGCCGAAAGGAGCTTCAGTGCGAGTATACCGATCGTATCCGCGTCGGTATCGAAACCGCCTCGGCGGCCGTGCTGGAAGCTTACCGCGCCTTCGCCGAGACCATCCAGGCCGATACCCTGGCCGTCGAGACCCTTTGCGGGAAACTCGATGGTGTCGACGGCTGCGAAGGCAAAATCGACGGCGAGCCGGTGACGGTCTATGTGGCGATAGTGAAGAACTAAGCCGCTATAATAGGGAGTGGTCGTTCGTTTTATCAACTGGAAATGAAACCGTAAAAACCAAGGAACAGGATATGTCTACCAGCGCGAAGAAGCCCCTCCCGATCGCGGTGCTGATCTCCGGAACGGGGCGGTCACTGAAGAATCTCATCGAGAAAATCCGGGCCGGAGAACTCGACGCGGAAATACGCCTCGTGATCGCCAGTACCGCCCGCGCCCACGGTCTTCAGTACGCCGAAATGGCGAACATCCCGATTAAGGTTATCGAGCGTTCGTCGTTTGAGTCAGATGAGACGTTCAGCCGCGAGGTCTTTAAACACTGCACCGAAATGAAAGTTCGCTACGTCATTATGGCGGGCTATCTCCGGCTGCTGACGATTCCCGAGGAATACGAGGGACGCGTTATCAATATTCATCCGTCGCTGATCCCGGCGTTCTGCGGGAAAGGGATGTATGGCCACCGTGTTCACGAAGAGGCGCTCAGATACGGCGTGAAGGTCAGCGGGTGTACCGTCCACTTCGTCAATAATCACTACGACGACGGACCGGTCATTTTGCAGAAGGTCGTCCCGGTCTTCTCGAGCGATACCCCGCAGACCCTCAACGACCGCGTTTTCTACGACGCCGAGTGCGTCGCCTACCCCGAGGCGATTCAGCTTCTGGCCGAGGAACGGGTTCATCTCAATGGCCGCAAGGTGATCATCGACGAGCAGTGATTCTCAGCAATATCTGAATATATGCGTGGTAACCGGCGGCAGCGGCAAGAGATGGATCTCCACTTAGGAACCTGCCTGGAGGCGGTGAGGCGGCGCCGTCCGCTCATTGTCTGTATCACCAATTTTGTCACCGTCAACGATTGCGCCAACGCCCTTTTGGCCGTTGGCGCGTCGCCGGTGATGACCGATTCGCCCCAAGACGCGGGCGATCTTCTCTCGTGCGCCGACGGACTTTATTTGAACATCGGCACCGTCACGGCCGAGAGTGCCGAGCTGATGGTTCACGCGGCGCGGTTGGCAAAACAACGCGAAATTCCCGTTCTTCTCGACCCGGTCGGCGCGGGGGCCTCGGAAATACGAACCAAGACCGCCGAGGAGCTTTTGATTTCAGGCAATATCGGTTTTCTTCGGGGAAATATCTCGGAAATCCGGGCGCTGACGGGGAAAAGCTCGACGATCCGCGGGGTCGATGTCGGCGCGGAAGACGACAAAGGCGCGATGTTTGACGCCAACAGCGCGCTGGCCGCCGAATTGGCGAAAAGGTACTCGATCTGTGTGGGCGTCTCGGGGCCGGTCGATCGCGTGGCCTCGGGTCGGCGCCTTGTCCTGGTCGAAAACGGCGATCCCCTTCTCCCCCGTATCTGCGGAACCGGCTGTGTTCTTTCGGCGGTGAGCGCCGCGTTTGCCGCCGCGCCGCAAGACCCCTTCGAGGCGTTCACGGCGGCTTTTGCCCTTTGCGGCCTGGCGGGGGAAAGGGCCCGGGCACTTCTCGGGCCGTCCTGCGGCCCGGCGGCGATGCGCACGGCGTTTCTCGACTCGCTGTTTGCCATCCGCGGTGAAGATCTTGACCGCGGCGCGCGCTTGAGGCGTCAAGGAGCAGATAACCAATGATTGATCCGGCCGTTTTGCGTCTTTACGCCGTCACCTGCTCGGGAACCACCGACGCGCGCGCACTGGAGGCGGCCCTTGAAGGGGGCGCCACGGCGGTTCAGCTGCGCGAAAAAGAGCTTGGCGATGACGCGCTGCTGGAGAAAGCGCGTGAGTTTGCCGCGATTTGCGCGCGGTACCGAGTGCCGCTGATCATCAACGACCGGATCGATATCGCCCGGCGCTCGGGGGCCGCGGGGGTTCACCTGGGCCAAGGTGATGGGCTGACCGCCGAAGCGCGCGGGGCGCTCGGGCCGGGGAAGATTTTGGGGATCTCGGTTCACACGGTTGACGAGGCGATGGAAGCGGCGCGTCTTGGGGCCGATTACCTCGGTATCGGCGCGGTCTTCCCAACCGCGACAAAAGCCGACGCCCAATCGGTCCCCCCGCGGCAGCTGCGATCGATCACCGCCGCGGTTCCCCTGCCGGCGGTCGCTATCGGCGGTATTACCGAAGAGAACCTGCCGCGGCTGCGCGGCTGCGGCATCGCGGGGGTCGCCGTCGTCTCGGCGATTTTCCAGGCCGACGATATCACCGAGGCGGCCCGGCGCCTCCGCGCCGCGGCCGATGAGGTTTGCGCCCCCACACCGAAAAATTCGGGAGAGAGCCGATGAGCAATAGGGCTGCGCCTTTCCGGGTGGTGGCGG
>CADBTE010000051.1 GCA_902797455.1 uncultured Planctomycetota bacterium
AACCACGCCTTTCGCCCCAGCACGGCCGCGTGGCAGATTCCCGACCTGCCCAGACCGACCGTTCGATTGGTGATCGCCGGCACGTCGAGACACCGGGCCGAATAGAGTCGGAATTTCGAATCATAGGCAAACATCCCGGCCGAAACCAGATCGATATCGGGCCGCTGCTCGAGAAGGCGCATTTCTTTCTCGATCCGATCCGGAGCCATCAGATCGTCAGCGTCCATGCGAGCCAGGTAATCATAACGCGCTTCTCGAGCGATTTGATTGAGCCGCGCCGCCAGACGGAGGTTCTTCCCGTCGGAAATAACACGGACTCGTGGATCGTCGACCGAGCGGGCGATCTCGAGCGACCGGTCGGTGGAACCGTCGTCGATTAAGATCAGCTCCCAGTACGGATAGGTCTGGGCGAATACCGCGCGGATGGCGTCGGCAAGCGTCTTTTCAGCGTTATAAAACGGGATACCTATGGTCACATAGTTCATCGTCACTACCCGCAGGGACTATCTGGCTTTATCATGACGGTTTTGGATCTTGCGCAGCAGCTTTTTCAGCGCGCCCAATCTTCCATACTCACACCGAGCCCATCGCAGCCGGGCCAAAACGGAGTGAACATAAAAGTAAAGACGGTAACAAGGCCGGCTCCAGCGCAAAACACCGCAGAGTTTCCGGTGCCGGCGGGAGCGCCGCTTCTGATCGTCCCCGCGTATCAAGAGAGAATCGCGCGGCTGGAGAAAATAGTTCCACTCCATCCCCTCAAACGAGGTCTTGGAAAAAGTCAGGGTCGGAACAGAGATTTCTCCGAACTGCCGAATGTTCCAATGAACCACCGATCCGGTATTGAAGACGGCCGAGGGGCTGAAGAGGAAGTTCCCGACCCCATAGATCACCGGGCGGCCGGAGATGAACTCATAGCCGGTCGTAAAGTGCTGCTGACCCCCGTAAACCGCGCTGGCGCCGGCGTCAATGAATTCCGCAGCCAAAGCGCGGTCGGCCAAAGAGGGACAGGAGATCAGATCAAAATCCCCCCAATGGATACTGACGAGGACATGATCGACCTTCTTCTTCAGTTCGGCGATAGTATCGTGAAAGGTTTGGCGATCCCAGCGATTGACGAAGACACCAGCATCGCTCGGAAGTCGGAGACTGGACCAGGACGCGTCGTTGACCCAATTGATCAGGGCGAAGCGGATATCGCCGCAATCGAAAAAGAGGGGCCGCTCGGCCTGTTCTTTAGAGTTCCCCGCCCCCACGATCCGGATACCATTTTTCTCAAAAAACGCCTGGGTCCGGCCAAAACCTTCACGGCCCGCGTCGAAGAGATGGTTATTCGCCAGTGTCACGGCGCTGAGTTTCATCTCGAGGATACCGGCGGCGGCTTTTTCCGAGGTACAGAGCCGATGACACGGCTTGTTATCATTGGAATCATCCCCGTCGGCCGAGATAGGGCACTCCCAGTTCCCAATTCGATAATCACAAGGAGGGAGCGCGACTTGTACATCGCGGAGATTCTGACGAACAGCGCGAAACACTCCGGGCATACAGTACAGCCCGTCGAAACAGATGTCTCCGAGTAATTGAATCCGAGCAGTTTTCATCGCGGTATTCACTCGTTGTGACCATCACCCGACCATACGCCTTTTTTCAGCCCATCGGTTTGACACTTCGGCGTGAGCCCCCCAAAAAACTATAGCATATGAAGAGATTATACCCCCCATCCCCCCTTGGGCAAGGGTTTGGGGCCGAGGTGTTAGTGAGGACGCGTTGATTAAAACTTGCTGAAAATCAACTCCCCCTGGTGACTGTCACCCCCCCGGTTCGGCAGGTAAAATAGGACCGGTGGCTGTTTTATCCACCGGTTCCCCAACCCTTTCGCGCGGAGTTTCTCCCTATGTCCAGCCCATTTTCGATGAATCCCCTGCCCGTGGCGGCGGTGCTGAACCTTTCCCCGTTGGACTTTTCAGGGAACGCTCGGCGGGTGGGGGAGCTGCTTCGGCAGGTTCGGGCCGTAGTCCCCTCTTCGATTCGGCCGATTGTTGTTCTTCCCGAGGAGACGGTATCCGGGCAGGCCGGGGACTTTGCCGGGGCTTCGTGGATTCGACAGCGGGCGATAAAGGCGCTGGAAGAGATACTTCCCGCTTCCGGCGGGCTTTCGGCGTTGGTTTCCCTGCCGCACACCCGCTGCGAGGAGCTTTGGATTGTGGCCGATCAGGCGGCACGGCCGGTATCGCTCGATGAGCGGGGATGCTTCGCGGTTGACGGCGTGAGGATCGCGACCCGACCGGAAGGGGCGAAGGATGCCGACTGGCTCGTTTTGCGGGATCCTCGGCCGGTTCGCTTTGGCAGTCAGCGGGCGTTTATCGAGCGGGCTTGCCGTTTGAGCGAAAACGGGCCGTTGGTTGTCGCCGCCGATTGTTTGGGGACTCAGGGGGAACCGGATATCTTCGCCGGCGGGGCGCTGATTGCCTCCGACGGGAAAGTTTTGGCGCGCACGCGGCGCTTCTCTTATCGCGACGGGCTTTGGTGCGCCCCGGCGCCGGAGGTTCAAACCACTTCCCTTCCCTGGGACGCGGCCGACCTGGCCGATCGTGAGGAAGAAAGTTATGAGGAATTCGCCCGGGCGATCTCTTTGGCGCTTCTGGACTATATGCGCAAATGCCATGCGCGAGGTTTTACGCTGTCGCTTTCCGGAGGAGCCGATTCAGCCGCGGTCGCGGTGCTGGTGCTGCTGGGCCGTATCTTCGGCATCGAGGAGTTGGGGGAACGTGGGCTGAAGGAACGTCTTGCGTCCCTCACGCGGCAAAATGACGAGCAAAGTGACATGGCGTCGGAACTGCTTACCACCGTCTATCAGGCGACCGCCAACAGCGGGGAGGTCACCCGCTCGGCGGCCGAGCGGGTCGCCCGCGCCGTCGGGAGCCGACATTTTGAGTTTTCGATCGATTCGATTGTTGAGAGCTATAAGGCACTCATTGCCGAGGCGATTGGCCGGCCCTTGACGTGGGACAAGGACGATCTGCCGCTGCAGAATATCCAAGCCCGCACCCGCGCTCCGGGGGTCTGGCTGCTGGCCAATCTCAGTGACTCCCTCCTCCTGTCGACAGGGAACCGCAGCGAGGCGTCGGTCGGCTATATGACGATGGATGGCGACTCGTGCGGGGCACTCTCCCCCATCGCCGCGGTGAGCAAGGTATTTATCCGAAAATGGCTCCTTTGGATGGAGAAAACCGGCGTTTTTCTGCGGCACGCCGACGGAAGTGGCGAGCGTTTCACTGTTCCGGCCCTGGCGGCGATCAACAATCAGCAGCCGACCGCCGAACTGCGTCCCCCCGAAGCCGGACAGACCGACGAGGGGGACCTGATGCCCTACTCGGTCCTGAATATCATCGAAGAGGGTGTTGTTCGGCGGCTCGGCGGTGAGGAGCTCCTCGACTTCGTCCGGGAAAAAGCGGCCGCGGTGCCGGAGCTTTGCGGTGCCGACCGCGGGATGTTCGAGACGTGGATCGCGAGGTTCTGCCGGATGTTTCCGCGCGCGGCGTGGAAACGACGCCGAACCGCCCCGGGGTTCAATATCGACCGATACTCCCTGGGGCCCGGTCAAGGAAATGATCTGCCGCTTTTGGTCGGGGACTTCGGTCAAGGAAAATAAAAAGCGCCGCGGTGTCGATTTCCCCCTCACAGTGATGAGGGGGAAATTTTCGTTGTCCGCGGCGCCGGAGCGATGTATTCTCTGCGCGGGGATAGATCAAAGAGCCTCAGACGCGATTTTGAAAACAAACGGCGCCGTTTGCGATGACTTAATCAGCGGACGGCGGGAGAAGACGGCGCTGACAGCAGCCTCGTCGTTCTGGTCCTCGGCGGATTCAGTTTCCGCGGGCGCGCCCGGCCTGTTCGCCCTCATCCGCTCGGAGATGTCATTGATGTCGCCGGCGCTCGTGGCGAGGTAAAGTCCCACGACAACACAGCGCTTTCCCTCCTCGGAGTACTTTTCGATCAGCGGCCGAACCGTCTCGTTGTACGACTGCCCCATCCCGCAGTAAGCCCAGTTCCCTTCCGAAAAACCATAGCGGCCGCAGGCGCTGGTGCAAAGTTTCTTCATCACCGGATTGATCAGCCCGGCGTGGTCCCCATCGCCGTGGGCGATGATCAGGAGAACCTCCTCGGCGCTGTTGGTCGAAAGAGACTCGATCTCCTCGGCAAGGTACGCCGCCAGAAGATCCCCCTCACTGAGGGTCTGCGTCATCGTCATGGGGACTTTCGCGCGGGCGGCGCGTCCCCCTCCTTCTTCCAGAGTGGCTCGCGAGGAGGGGGACGAGTACAGTCCCAAGACGGTGGGGACATCGAAATGACTGTGTGACGTCGGGAAGATGAACGCCGGAACAACGATGATCCGGTCACATCCGGCGTTCTCCAGACTCTCGACGCCGGCCGTGGTGTCGGGCTGGGCAAACTCCATATTCGCCCACTCGATCGCCGCGAAGCATCCGTCGTTCAGCGCACGAACCTCCTCTGCCAGCTGAGTGATCGACTCGTTCCATCTCGGCGAGGGAGAGCCGTGTGTGAGAATCAGCAAACCGACCTTCTCCTCCTCGGCCTGGCAGAAGAGGGAGGTTCCCAGGGTCAAAATGACCGTCAGGAAGGCGGCAAACAGCGCGAAGCCGGGAAAGGGGAAACAAACGTTACGATTCTTCAGGGTCATCGAAGGGCCTTTCTGTTCTTTCTTAGGTGAAACTAAAGTTGTGGCGAAAAAATTTTTGTCGTTTTAAGTGCTTACAGCGTGCTGGATTCTCCCCCGGCAATCGTCGCGGAGGCGCGCCAGGGTTTCTTGTCCACGCCGTCCGAAACCGCGTGAACGCTTCCGTCGACATACAGCGTGTTGACGACCCCCGGGTGGGAGCTTCGGGCCGAGAAGAAACCGATCGACATACTCACCATGTCGTGGAATTTGCTGTTCGGTGTCAGATAGGTCGAAAAAGTACTGGCGTACGGCTTGCCGACCATCCACGATCCCCCCCGTTCCCCGACAAAGGAGGAACTGGCACTCACCCAAGAGGACATGTCCGAGTCGGTCGGATCCGACAGACCGCCGAGTCCCTGCTGTCCGGAGACCGGAACAAACATCCTGCTGAGTGATAACGTCTGGCGCTTGGGGTTCCCTTCCGGACCGGGAACAACCGCGTCGTCACCGCAGCCGCGCAGCGTCTCGGAAAAATAGAGGGTGTTCGAGGTTCCATCCGTGACCGACCCGAATGTTATTTTGCAGTTGTAGTAGATCATCCCATCGGTCCTGTACCGGCAATCGTAATTCACCCCCGTCCCTGAACCGATGCAGGTGACGTAGTTGGTCCCGGCGCAGTTTTTAATTTCTCCTACCTTATCTTCCGTCAGCTGGAAACCGTCCTTTCCCCCGTCACTCGGGCAGGTGACAAGCGGCAGACGCAGCTGGATAGTATCTTCGTACTTCGGGTTGATCGTCAGGTCACGCATCGCCGAGCCGACGAACAGCGGCTCTTCCAGGTCGATCAGATCGCGCACCTGGGCCTGTTCGACATAAGGGAGGACCTGCGCGATCGGAGAATAGCAGTAGTTCGACGATTCGGCCAGCGTCGGGAAGTTGTTATACGTATCGTGGAAGTTGTGAAGCGCCAGGCCGATTTGCTTGAGGTTATTGGTGCACTTCATGCGTCGGGCGGCCTCGCGGGCGGCCTGGACCGCGGGAAGAAGAAGCCCGATCAAAATGCCGATGATCGCGATCACCACCAGCAGCTCGACCAAGGTGAACCCACGCCGAGAGCAAAGGAAACTGACAGAATCGCGGTGACGGCGGACCGAGGCTCTCTGGGAACGAGGAAGAACCATACGACGAAACATAGGGAACACGCTCCTTTTCTTTGTTATATCTAAACAATGAACGATCAATTTAATTGACCCCGCTTTTGCCGCTCTTACTTTAACGGCTTTTTTCTCGTGCCAGACAAATGGTTTAGCCACGTCTAACATCTGAATTTTAGCTAAAGCTAAGATTTACACAATATGGGGTCCCTAAAAATAATTTTTTATTCAAGGAGATTTGGCCAATATATTAGGTTCGGCTAATTATATAGATAAAAAGAACCCCGCGCGTGGATTCACAGAACCACCCGCGGGGTTAAGGAAACGATCAAGGGGCTATTCAACAACCTTCTTGACGATCGCCGCGTCGAAAAAGTTGATCCCCATCCCGGCGTCGACGATGATCTTTTGAGCGGTAATGCCGCTGGAGCGCGGCGAGAGGAGAAAGACCGCGGCGGAGGCGGCCTCTTCGGTGGTCAGCGCTCGGCGGCGCGGGATCACCTGTTCGGCGAAAAGGTAACTGTCCATATACCCGGGAATCCCCGCCGAAGCGCTGGTCTTCAACAGCGACGGCGCCACGGCGTTGAACCGGACCTCGGAGAACGACGAAAACGACTTCGTCAGGAACGCCAGCGTCGAATCGAGCGCGGCCTTAATCGGCGCCATATAACCGTAATTCTCACTCGCCATGCGGGTGGTCGAGATCGAGACCGTCACCACCGAGGCGGTTTTGGTCAGTAGATTCTTAAAGGCGTTGACAATCTCTACCAGCGAAAAGCAGGAGATATCCAGCGCCTGCAGAAAAGCCTCTTTTCGCGTCTCGTGAAAGGGACGAACCCCGTCGGAATAATCGGCAAAGGCAATCGAATGGAGCAGACCATCGAAAGGTCCGAGCCGGTCGGCGGCGATTTTTGAGGCCAAGTCGGCAATCGCCTCGGAATGTTCAACATCACAGCAGTAAAACGGCGCGTCCGGGAAGAGCGTCTTTGCCCGAGCCAAAAGCGTCTCGTCACGGACGACAAAGACACACTCGGCCCCCTCGCCGCGAAGCATCGAGGCGACGGCATAGGCGACGCTCTTCTTGTTGGCGACACCGAAGATCAGAAACTTCCTGCCGCTAAGCTGTAAAAAATCGGCCATCGGGCAAACTCCCTTTCCGGGTACGTTTTCAGCGGTTCCTTTCAGCGGATCGCGATCCCCGCGTCTTTGAGGAAACCGAGCATCTTGGTATGGAAGCCCTCAATCTCCTCTCCCGAAAGGGTATGGTCCTTGGCGCCAATGAGAAATCGGAACGAATAACTCGCCATCCCCGGTTCCATCCCCTTCCCCTTGTAGGAGGTGAGGAACTCCCGCGAGAGAAGAAGCTCGTCACTGAACTGGTCGAGTTTGGCGGCGAGCTTCTGGTATCCGTCGGCCAGCGGCCAGACCAGCGAGAAATCCTGCCACGATCCGGGGAACCGCGGAAGATCACGCAGATGAACCTCGGG
>CADBTE010000052.1 GCA_902797455.1 uncultured Planctomycetota bacterium
AAGAACACCGTCGATAGAACTATAGGTAGGATTGTCGTGGGAAACAATGATCTTTGCCAGGTTCATATTGTAGAGTTCATCGAACTCAATGTTCTCCATTCGTGCTGAGATTCTGAGCTTGTTTTTTCTCAGTAAAAAACTCGACAAAACAATGATGCTGCGAACGCATATTTCCCAAATGTTCCTTATGAACGAGGAAGCCCTTTTGCTGATACGCCCAATTGTACTCATTTTTGACCCTTCCGGAGTTAAATTCATGGAGATCCATCATAGACCATGTGTTTCATATAACGATAGACATTTAATGATGAAGGGAACGTGCCCGCGGACTATTGGATTTACCGGGGCGATGGCGAAAGGAGGCAAAGAGCCCCGCGAGAGAAATCCTCTTTGTCATTGCAGCGTCCTTCTCGGCTTTTCCGGGTTGGGCGTTGATTATACCACACAACACTGCCTTGTTCTTTTCAAAAACAAGGCGGCGTTGTAAGATTCTGCCCCCCTCGGGACCAGCCGCGTCTGAATTGGGTAAAAACGCTCCCGCGCGGCAGGGGCCTGAGGGGTGACTCTTCCTCGCCAGCATTAACTTACCATGGGGCAATGGCGCTTGTCAAGAGAGGAGAAAAGAAAGGAAGCCCCGCGGGGATCGCCCCCGACCGAAAACTTACCCTTCACCTATCCTTAGGCCTTAGTCCCCCTGAAATTAAGAAGAACCGAATTTTCAATTCTGCGAAGATCACGATATCGCCGCTGCCGGGCATTACAGGGAACACGAGTGGGACTCTATGATTCATAACGTCGGTGCCGGCTCGATCTATATGCGGCACCAGCGGCCGGCCATCGACCTGATTTTCAACCAGTGGAGCGACGCGCAAAGCGGCCAGGCGGGGAATGTCCGAATTTGTATGGGAAATGTCTGGGCGGATGGTCACTTCTTGCGGCAGGCGACCCACTTCCCGTTCGAGTATGTCTTCCAGACGTCGCCTTGCAGTCTAAAGAAGATCATCGAATCGTCGTCTAGTATGTCCGATGTTTTTGCCATATTGCGAACGCAAACGGCACTGTCGGCCCGAGTATCGATTAAGCGGTAATCGATATACGCGTTGAGTCTGTCCCAGACGAGAATTTTTAATCCCGAGGTAAATAAGTAGACCATGGAATGGGAGGGATGAACCTGATGTGGTGATTTGGATGGGGAGACTGTTTCTATGTACTTTTGCGGATAGGCAATGAAGCGAACAATCAATGATGTTTTATCATAATGTTCTGTAAGGATTTGGAGCCATTGGTTTTGTATTCTCTTCCTCAGCTCTTGGTACTCCCACTGATAATCACAGTCAAAACGATCTGTATTGCTGCCTTCCTTTTCCAAGGCCGGACATAATTTACGCACATGGATGCGAAACTGCGCGCAGAAGTGTTTGTAAAAGAGACAAACCATAAACTCCATGCTCACGAGTTTTGTCTCTATCATTATCATTCACTGTGCTCCTGTGGTCAGCGCCCCCCGGTATCAGGCGCTTTGGCCATACACCTAATCGCGCCGCTGTTCTACCTTTTAGCCGTCATCCGCGCAATATCCCGCGGGACAGACGGCGGAACAGCGGGAAGATATAGGCGTCCCTGCCGTCCCCGCCAAAACAATCACCCCCCGATTCACGCGAAACGAGGGATGATTGTTTATTTGGTTCAAGCGCCGTTCATCCTCACGAACGCGCGCCGATCTGCTCCTCGGCGTGGTCGGCGATCCACTGGCGGGCGGTGTCGACCGCCTCCAGGCCGATGTCGCAAAGGGGAGTGCAGTGGAAGATCATCCCCTCGATCTGCCCCTCTTTGAACAGGCCCAAGGCGACATCGAGCTGGTGCCGCATCAGTTCGGGCGTGACCGGTTTGGCGTTGCCGAAATCCCACATATAGATCCCAAGCAGGGTCGGCTTCGTCGGCATAATCTCCCGATAGCGGCGGAAGTTTCTCTCCAGGGCCGTCAGATCGGTCGCGTGCCAGGTCCACAGCGAGACGACATCGCAGATTTCCAAATGCTCCCGAATCAGATCGTTGATCTGATAGGCGTACAGAACCGCCGCCAGGTCGGGCCGGCGGGGGAGCGCGGCCAGTTCGGCCTTGAGCGCCTTTAGCTCGGCGATCGTAAGGTGGGCGTCCGGTTCCGTGCGGCCGGGGGCCAACTTCGGTTCCCCTTTGAAGAAATCGTCCAGGAATAAGGTCGTGAGATTCGGCATGCGGTCCAGCAGCGAGATGGCCCACTGTTTTTTAAGCGGATACGGCTCCCCCGCCCCGTCGATCACGCTCCAGGCGACCCGGCGGGTATCGTAAAACTGCTTGATGAACTGGTCGAACGGGGGATTTTTCCCGTCGCGGGTATCGTTTTCCGGCGCCGGCAGCGACTTCCAGCGGGTCACGCAGACGTTCGGGATCCCCATCGAGCGGATCGCGTCGGCCATATCGATCCCGTGCCCCTTCGGGATATTCGCCACGCCGTCGGTGGAGTGGCGGCCGTGCCCCCACATCCACAGCCGGTCCCGCAGGTTCGACTCATAAGGAATCGACTCGGCGATCGATTCCCCCGCCGGGGCCCGGCCGGGCATCGCCAGCGGGGCGCAGCAGGCCGAAAAGGCCATCGCCCGCAAAAAAGTACGACGGGTCCATTGACTGTTATCGTGGAACCTGTGACTCATCTTTTCTTCCTTCCTGACTGGCTGGGGGTATAAAACCGCGTGTGTGAACTTGAAGCGGTAAAAACCAATATAGCCGCGCGATTTTCGCTTGTCAACAAACGCTCCTTTCCGACCGGCCTTGGGCTCTATCGAACGGCCTTGGTTTTTGATAAAATCATTCATGGTGAGCCGAATGAACGCTCTCCCAACTCCTGATTCCCCAACACGGCAAGAGGTTTTCCCATGCGAAATACCCGACGGTTTGGCGCCTTCGCGTTTGATTTTGTGTTTAGTGTGGCTGCCCTGGCGGCTTTCGCGGCCGGTGTTTCGGCCCAGCAGTGGAACAGCGGCGACGGCGACGGGGGCGCCCTTTGGCCGGCGCGTGTTTCGATCACGGTCGAGAACCCGTCGGACAGTACGCTCGAGACCTTCGTGCCGGTGGCGGTCGATACCCTTCCGATCGCCGGCCAAAAGGTCGATTCCCTCCGCCTGTTCGACCCCAAGGGGGGGGAGCTGATCTTTGAACTGACCGGCGCCGACGGCGAGTCGGTCCACCGCGGGACGGTTCCTCAGAAAGGGGCTCTCACGATTCCGGTGAAGATCGAACCGAAAAGCTCCGGGGTCTATACCCTCTGCTTCGGGAACGAAAAAAGCTTCCCCCTCGCCGACTGGCTCTCGGTGAGAACCGAGATCGTCAACGGCGGTTTTGAGTCGGTCAAGAACGAAACGCCCGTCGGCTGGCGGTTCGACGCCGGGGACGCCCAGCATCACGCCGGCCTGGATACCGACGCCCGATCGGGAAAATACTCGGTCAAGACCACGGTCGCCGAGGGGGCCAAGCCGACTTGGATCGCCGCCCGCCAAGGGGGGCTGTCCGTCACGCCGGGGCAGCGCTGGCGGCTGAGCGGCTTTGTGAAGGGGCGGAACATCAAGGGGTATTCCGGCTGGTACACGCATGTCGGCAACAGCAAAAACTCGATGGTCGGCGGCACGCTGCCGAGAACCGAGAAGAGCGATTTCGACTGGACCGAGATTTCCCAGGAATTCACGATTCCCGAGGACTGCGACACCCTGGAATTCGGGACGGTTCTCTACGGAACGGGAACCGCCTGGTACGACGACCTAACGCTCCAGCGGCTGGACGACCAAGAAAAACCGCTGTACACCGTCACGGTCGGGGAACCGGAATCGATCCCGTACCAGACCTTCGCGCCGGAAGGGTTTGACCCGGCCGGGCCGGAGACCTTCGACATTTCCCGGTACGGTTTCA
>CADBTE010000053.1 GCA_902797455.1 uncultured Planctomycetota bacterium
GTGTACCACGATCTGATGGACGAGTACGCCGGCCGGGCGGCCATCGGCCATGTTCGATACGCCACCGTCGGCCAAGAGGACAAAACCCACGCTCAGCCGTTCGAACGCCACCATATTAAAAAATTCAAGTGGTTCAGTTTCGCCTTTAACGGCCAGCTGGCCAACTTCGAAGAACTCCGCAGCCGGCTCCTCAAAGACAACAACACTTATCTGGCGCGTGAATCCGATACCGAAATCTTCCTCCACTTCCTCTGCAACGCGCTGGCCAAAGAGTCCCGGCAGGGCGACCCCGATCCGTACGTCATCTGCAAGAAGATGGCCGAACCTCTGGACGGTTCCTGGTGTATTGTCTTCCTCAACGCCCACGGCGAGCTGTTCGTCGCCCGCGACCCGATCGGGGTTCACCCGCTGCTGTACGCGTTCGACGGTTCGCTCTTCGCCGCCGCCAGCGAATCGGTCGCCCTGTTCAACCTCGGTTTCCGCAGCGACCAAATCAAGAACGTCGAGCCGGGCCAGGTGATCATCGTCAACCAAGAGGGGATCCGGTTCGAGCGTTTCGCCGAGAAGCGTCCCTCCGCCCACTGCTTCTTCGAGTGGGCTTACTTCGCCAACGTCGCCAGCACGCTGGACGAAAGGAGCGTCTATCTGGCCCGCAAACGTTTCGGCGAAGAGATGGCGATTCAGGAAGATATCCCGATCGACGAAAACTCCATCGTCGTCCCGGTCCCCGACACCGGCAAGGCGGCGGCCGACGGCATGGCGTACAAGCTCGGCATCCCCTGCCTGGAGGGGCTCATCCGCAACCGCTACAGCGGCCGAACCTTCATCGAGGGGGGAGAGTACCGCTGGCGCAAGGCCGAGACCAAATACACCCCGCTGGAAGAAGTCCTCAGCGGCAAGCGGGTCTTCCTGGTCGAAGACTCCATCGTCCGAAGCACGACCATGCGCGTTCTGCTGAAGCGCATCCGCGAGGTCGGCAAGGCGAAAGAGGTTCACGTTCGGCCCGCCTGCCCGCCGATCGTCGGTCCCTGCTTCTACGGTGTCGACATGTCGACCTACAAAGAGCTCTTCGCCCCGCCGTTCTTCTCCCGCCGCGGCCTGCCGATCGACCAGTGGAAGCTCAATCGCGAGATCGAGGACGAGATGGCCAAAGACATCGGCGCCGACTCGCTGCGTTTCCTGGCGATCGACGCCATTCCGCGCGCGATCGGTCTTCCGGCCGATCACCTGTGCACCGCCTGCGTCAACAACCGCTACCCCACCCCCTGGGGCGAAAAGCGCGCCATGATCGCCTTCGAAGAGTACGACCGCGCGTTTAAAGACGGCACGCTGCAGAGCACCGCCGTTCACGAGTAAAGACGCCGCCCAGGCGCGAAGGCGAAAAAAATAAAGCGGGGATACCAGGCATCCGTGCCGGTATCCCCGCTTCTTTGTTAAGCGTGTGATTCCTCCTTATCACGCTTTCATCGCTTCGCGGTCAGTGAACCTGGGCCAAGAGCGCCTCGAGTTCACGTTTTTCTCTTCCGATCTTCGCCAGTACGTCGCTGGCGCGTGACTGAAAATCCTCCCACTCCCCGGCCGGAGCGGTCCGCCGGCCGGAGGGGGCCATCAGCGCGGTGCTGTCGGCCAGCTGTTCCGCGCGCCGGGTGAGCGCTTCCTCACGGGCGGCCAGTTCATCGGCCAGGAGGCGCAGCCGCTGCTGCTGTTCGTCCAGCTGCGCGGCTCGCTCATCGAGCCGGCGGCTTTGGGAATCGATTTCGCTCTGCCGCTGGGCCATCTCGAGTTTTGTCTGGCGAACGATCTCCTCGAATCGGGCCATACGGGCGTTGAGCGCCATCTCGCGGCGTCCCAGGGAGTCGTTCTCGAACGGCACCTCTTCCCCGTCCGCCGGTTCCATCGCGGGCATCCCGCTGCGAAAGCCGGTCGGGGACCGAAAGTCGGCTCGCACGTGGTAGGTTGTTTCGATCGGCGTCGTCATGGTTTTCCTCTTCTCGGGCCGGTGGTCGCTTGAATATTCTGAGTGTCTGAGCCGCCGCGGGCATATCGGCCGGCCGGGTCGGCAGAACCGTTTTAACCCTCCCTGCCGGTATTATCGTCAAAATCTTCTTTTTTTATAAGTTTTTCTGTTGTCGGCGAGAAATTTTTCGAAAAATCGAAAAATTTTGCCCCGATTTGGACCTTTTTGCGTTTGTTGGGACTATCATTTCTTGTAAAGGCGTGTTATGTTACTGTGAAGCTGTAAAGCATGCCTTGCGGGGGTGAACTGGATTCGACCGGGCCCTGAAGGATGTTGCCGCGTGTCGTGGTTGGTCAGCAGGCCACGTAAAAAGCCGACTAAAAAATCAATTGCCAATAACCAAATGGCTATGGCCGCCTAAGAAAAGGCAGCCCTGGTCCTAGAGCCTTCGCCGAAGAGGCGCTTGCGACCGGTCATCCAATTTCGGATCGCGTCCCGTCACGCCGAACACGCGGGACGTTAAAAAACGTTTTCGGACCGTCCAAGAAGAATCGCTGCCGATTTCGAGTCTTCGCGGATTAAATCCAAACAGATCGGACACACACGTAGACGCGCATTTGGATCGGTTTCGGGACGCGGGTTCAATTCCCGCCACCTCCATAGCTTGCTTACCGCTCGAGGCGAGCGAACCCGATTTTCGCGCCACCTCTCGGTTTCGTGTTCGTTTATTAAACGCCTAAGACCTCTTAGGGTTTGGGTGTTTGCGCTTCGGAAGACGGTAGGTGCTGCCCGGCTAGTCTTTTGAGCAAGTTGTTCCGGGAGCACTCAGAAAGAGACTGAGCCATGAAGATTTACGTAGGCAATCTCTCCTATCGTACCACCGAGGATGAGCTGCGCGACGCTTTCGAGCCGTTCGGCAGCGTCGGCACTGTGGACATCATCATCGACCGTGAGACCGGCCGCAGCAAGGGGTTCGGTTTTGTTGAAATGCCCGGCGACGCCGAGGCCAAGAACGCCATCGAAGCGCTCGACGGCAAAGAGCTCGGCGGCCGTCCGCTGCGCGTCAACGAAGCTCGGCCCCGTTCCAACAACGGCCCGTCCCGCGGCGGCCGTTTCGACCGCGGTCCTCAGCCCCCGCGCAATTAGTGCCGCGGCGGCGCGCAAAACAGGCGACACCGGCTTAGTATTCGCAAAACCGCGTCTCGGCCCGTCAGCCGGCGCGGCGCGGTGTTGCCCGCCAATGGGCTGGTGTCGTTTTTTATGTCCCGATCCACCCGTTTTCACCGGCGCCTTGGGGCTTTCGCCGGGGGCGTGAAAAAATAATTTCTCCCCCCCTCTGGGGCGTTTCCCCCTTGTCGCCAAAACAAAAGCGGGTAAAATACTCCTTCAGCGCTTGGGGCAAGTTGTTTTTCCCTCAAGTATTCCCCCGCCTTGATAGCTCAGTTGGTAGAGCAAGCGGCTGTTAACCGCTGGGTCCTAGGTTCGAGTCCTAGTCGAGGCGCTAGATGACGCAAAAACCCCTAAGGGTCTCCCTGAGGGGTTTTTTTGTCTCCCTTCCCGGTCAATCTCGGAAATATCTCCTACCCCTACGGACAAAGCAGGAGTGTTCGAATGGATTTCGATCAGTTGATTTCGCGGCACGCGGCGCGATTTAACGCGGACGGGCCTCATTCCGATATCGTCCTCTTCAGCCGTGTTCGGCTGGCCCGCAATATCAACGGCTATCCCTTCACCGGACAGATGTCCGATCAAGATCGCCGCTCGATGGCGGCCCTTATCCGTAAGGCCGCCGAAAACTTTTTTCCGCTCGACACCACTGCTTGGCTCGATCTCCAAAAGGCCGGTCCCCTGGACCGCCGCTGTTTAGTCGAGCGCCGTCTGATCAGCGGCGCCTTCGCCGAAGAGACCTTCCCCAGAGCGATTCTGATCGACGGCGAGGAGCTGTTCACCATCGCGGTGAACGACGAAGACCACCTGCGCGTCAACGCCTTCGCCTCGGGGCTGGATTTTGCCGCGGCGTGGGGGCGCCTCTGCCATATCATCTCTCATTTCGAGAACGAGTTTGTCTTCGCTTTTGACCAGCGCCGCGGTTATTTAACCGCCTGCCCCTCCAATACGGGAACCGGGCTTCGCGCCGCGGCGGTGCTGCATCTGCCCGGCCTGATCGCCACCGGTGAGTTCAATCACTTCAGCCAGAGCATGCAGCAGATGAACTTCACGGTTCACAGCATCTACGGCAAGGGGGCGCACTCGCCCGGGGCGCTTTTCCAGGTCTGCAATCAGATCTCGCTGGGTCCATCCGAGGAAGAGATCCTCGCCTCGCTGGAAGGGATGCTTCCGCGGGTTCTCCAGTACGAGGCGCGCGCCCGCGAAAACCTCCTAAAGACCAGCGGCGGCCAATTGTCTCAGCAGGTCGACGAGGCGATGAATCATCTGCAGACCTCGCGGCGGATCACCATCGACGAGGCGCTCGCCGACCTGTCGATCCTCCGGCTGGGGTACTGCCTCGGCCTTCAGAAAGAGGTTTCCGTCAAGCGGGTGAACGACCTGATCTTCCGGATTCAGCCGGCCCATCTTCAGAAGATCGCCGACCACGAACTGTCGGAGGATGAGGACGAAACCTTCCGCGCCGGTTACCTTCATCACCGGCTGCCGTGACACTGCTTGATTTTCTTCCCGGACGGGTGATAATATAATATAATATTCGTTGGTCGGTATCTGTAAAATCACCAAAGGCGCTCGGCATCCCGTCGAAAGCGCCGCCTGCTTTGGGCGCGTTTTTCCATGTCAGAAGATCAGTTACTCAACGACAACAGCAACGCTCATCTTTCCCCCACGCTTCGGGCTCGGCTTCAGCAGTGCTACGCGTTCGGCAACCAGAAGATGCAAAGCGGCGATCACGACTACGCCAACGAGATGTTTCGCCAATGTTTCCTCGGGAACATGTCGAACCTGATCTACCTGCAGTCGTTCGTCGCCAACCTTCGCCTCAAATACAAAAACAACAAAAAGGGAGCGGCGTTCGCCAGTATCAAAACGAGCAAGAGCCGCACCTCGATGAAGGTGGCCGAAAACCGCGCCCGGCACGAAGACGTTCTGCGCTTAGGCGCCGAGATTTTAGAGCTCAACCCGTGGGACAGCGCGACATTCTTCTCTATGGGGAAAGCCGCGCTGGAGCTCGGCTACGACGACACGGGGCTGGCTCTTTTAAAGCACGCCATTGAGTGCAATCCCAACGACGTCGACATCAACCGCTTCGCCGCGCACCAGCTCAGCGAGCGGAACATGTACGTCGACGCGATCGCCTGCTGCCAGCGGATCATCAACGCCAAAAAGGTTGACCGCGAGGCCTCGCGCATGATCGGCGACCTGATGCTCCGTCAGACGATGGACCAGATGGAGTCGAAGAAAGAGAAAAACAAGCGGGACGCGGCCGAGAGGGCCGAGGCGCCGAAGGTCCCCGAAGAAGACGTCTACGAAAAGAAACTGGCGAAGACCCCCGACGATCGCGATCTGTGGCTCTCCTACGCCGATTTTTACTTCCAGAAGAAGAACTACCGCAAGGCGGAGGATACCTTCCGCCGCGCGCTGAAGAACTTCCCCGACGACGTTGACTTCACCGTCCGTCTGCTTGAGCTGCAAAAGCTGCGTGCCCGCGACGAGGTGGTCCGCGCCAAAGAGCTGCTGGCCAAAAACCCCGACGACGCGGCGCTGAAAGA
>CADBTE010000054.1 GCA_902797455.1 uncultured Planctomycetota bacterium
CCGGCGGCCGCCGCCGCGCGAACCCCCGCGGTGCTGTCCTCCAAGACGAGCATCTCGGCGGGGGAGACGCCGAATTTTTCGGCCGCCATCAGGTAGATCTGCGGGTCGGGCTTCCCCCGCGTGATCGATTCGCTCGTCAGGAGGAAGGCGAACCGGTCGGTCAGGCCGGCCCGGCCGAGAACGGCGCTGACCAGACGCGTCGAGCTGCTGGTGCAGACCCCCTTCGGAATCCCCAGGCGCTCGATCCGCTCGAGCAGTTCCATGAGCCCCGGCATGACGCGGAACCCGTCCTCGAGAAACTCGAGGAAAAGCGCCTCGGACTCGGCCTGAAGCTCTTCCCACGTCTCGGTGAAGCCGAAGCGCCGGATGAACGTCTCGAAACAGTACCGGGGCGGGCGCCCCATGATCGCCTCGTTGAGCTCTTCGGTGTAGGGCTGGCCGCGGCGGCCCAAAAGCGCCTCGGCCGCCTTCCAGTAGACGGCCTCGGTGTCGAACATCAGGCCGTCCATATCGAACGCCACCGCCTTAAACATTGGTTCTGTGCCGGCTGTCATGCTTGTTTAGTGTTCTTCACACTTGTTGGTTAGTGCTCTTCACACTTGCGGCAGGCCCGCTCCTGAAGAACGTGCCGGTCGGTCGTCGTCGGGATAAATTCGACCCCCCCGTCGCCGCGCAGGAAATTGGAGCCGGTGGGATGGGAGCTGGAAAAACCGTGCCCCGTCCCCTTGTTGTCGAACGGCGAGCTGAAGCTCCCGACGACGATCGCCGGACTGGTCCCCGGGGGAACGCCGACCCAGGTGGAGTAGTGCATCTTGCTCGCCCCCCGCTCCCCGACGATGAGCATATTCGAAAGCCCCTTGGGAACGTCGGAAAACGATAGTCCCCCGTTGTGCCAGAACGCCCCGTCGCCGGTAAAGTTGTATCCCTCGTAGAGGCCTCCGTGTCCGTACTGGTCGGCGTCGTGGAGCGATTCGTTGCCGAAATTCCCAATGTAGTTGCTGATGGCCAAAGTCAGATCGTGGTCGGTATGGTGATGGTGATGGTGCTCTTCCCCTTCGTGCTCATGCTCGTGCTCATCCTCGTCGTCATCGTCATCCTCACCGTGGCAGTCGAGGAGGCATCCTTCCTGTTCCACCAGGTCTTGAAGGGTGAAGGTCTGAACCGATTTGGGTTCGGAAGGGCAGCGGAAATCGATCATAAAGGTTTTGATCTCCTCGCCGTTGACCAGCTGGCCGTCGACCTTCTCTCCGATCGGGACACCCCTGTTGAGGGATTCGACGTACTGGGCGCGTTCCATAAAGGGAAGAATAAACGACGCCCATCCCCATCCGGGATTTCCGTTCACACAGGGTTGGGTTCGCGCGTCGTCGTCGTACCCCACCCATCCGGGGGGAAAATGCTTGTGGGTATCGGCGTACATGTGCAGAGCCAGGCCGATCTGCCGGAGGCGATTGGTGCAGCTCATTCGCGAGGCGCTCTCTCGGGCCTTCTGGACGGCGGGGAGGAGAAGCCCCAGCATAATGCCGATGATCACAATGACCACCAGGAGCTCTACGAGGGAGAAACCGCTTCGCGGAAAGCCCGCTCGTTTTGTTGAATGGTTCATAGTATATCCTCTATCGTGCTGCTGATTGTTCTGCTGTGCGTTTCGCGCCCGCGGCTTTAAACAGTCCCCGCGCGTTCACTCGGCGGCTCTTCGAAGGCGCTTTTGTGACGAACGACAAAAACGGCCGGTCCGAAAAACATCCGCCGACGCGCCGGCGGCCCGACTATACTTTTAGTTTACAGACTTTCCCCGCAAAAAGGGAAACAGCGCCAAAACATAACCGGTCCGCACCCGGCTCACGCGCCGCGAAACGGGTGAATCCTGAAAGATCAAGCGAACAAAAAAACAGCGGCCGGAGGCGATCGCGCCAGAGGGGAACCGTCAAAACAAGGAGCGAAAAAAAAGGGCGACGCCGCCGCGAGGGGGACAATCAACCCAATAAACAACGATACGGCAAGGAAAAACCAGCCGACCGTATGCCGGAGAAAGAACCGGCAAAGAAAACATTCATCCTCGGCGTGCGAGGCGCAGGCCGTGCAAAGGACCGCGCCAAAGCCGCCGAGAGAAAAATCTCTTTGGGCAGACGCGCCGCAGTGGTGAAAAGCGTCGGTATCGTGGGGGAGAATGGTGTGCAAACCCGATCCGCCCACAGCCGGCAGACCAAAGATGAACACCAGCAACCAGAGGCACAGACGGCGGACCTTCCCCATCATTCCCCCCGACACGAAACACAACTGTCCGGCGGGCACTCACCCGCCGGAAGATCAGTCCTTACGATGGCGGATCTTCGAACGCATACGACGCTTTTTCCGCCCGAGCTTCCTTCTTCCCTTACCAGTCTTTTTGGTTCCCACTTGTTTTTCTCCAACTGCTAGAGTGTGTATCGTAATCGCCGCGGGCGAGCAAGGTGAGCGCCACGGAAGCGGCTTGCTTTATCTTAAGGCCCGGCCAACAACCCCCTTTTGGGGAGTATAGCACTTGGGGGGGTTGTTAAAAAGGGGGGAGCCCCCCTTGCCGAAGCGCGGAGGGTTCCCGTCACGAGAGGGATTCCTCGTCGGGGCCGAAGAACTCGGTGTGCGAGGGACGGTAGTCGGGGCATTTCGCCAGCTCCAGCTCCCTTTTGTAGGCCGAAAGAACACGCTCGGAAATCATCTCGCGGCACTGATTGCTGATCGGATGAGCGACGTCGAAAAACAGCCGCTGCGGTTCCCCCGACTCGTTTGGCTGGGGAGCAAACCGGAAACCGCACTCACTGCAGTAGTGGGCGGTCAGGTGATTTTTGACAGAGCAGCGCGGACAGTGGAACGTCCGCCGCCGGCTCGGCATCGCGACAAAAAGGCGCTTCGCCCCTTGGACAATCTTCAGATCGCTGATGACAAACGATCCGTCGATCACAATATAGCAGAACGCCCGCAAACGTTCATTCTGATCTGTCGCCAGTCGTATTCCGACTTCGGTGATTTCCATGGTCGATACCTCGCCAGTAAAAGGGTGCCTCGTATAAGGTGTCAGAACGACATTCCACAAAGGGTTCCCGCTC
>CADBTE010000055.1 GCA_902797455.1 uncultured Planctomycetota bacterium
CGCGTCGATGAAACGATCGATCGTTCTTTTTAAGTCGTCGTCGGTGAGGACGTTGGCCGCCCCGCAGCGGAATTTCTGATCTAAGTAAGGGTGCTCGTAGGCGGTCTTCGGTTCGGGACGGGTGTCGTCGTTCGGCTTGGAAAAACGCCCCGAATGCGTCAGCTGAAGGCCGATGACCGGCTCGTCCCCGGCACCGAACCGTTCGCGGTGCCGCTTGAGGAGCGCCTCGCGCAGGGCGCTGAACTTGCCGATATTCTCGGCGGTGATCATGATCTGCCGCGTGTTTGATCGGCCCGTATGCTCCACGGCGGTCGCCTCCCCCCCGAAGATCATCTTCGCCCCGCTGTCGGCGAATTTTTCCCATCGCCGTCGGGTCAGGTCACTGGGGTCCCCATTGAGCTGGCCGTCCCATCCCTCCATCGGATGGATCGCCCAGCGGTTGGAAAAACGCCGCGTCTTCCCGCCGAATGTTTCGGTGTAAGAGAATGGACGGGCGAACTGCTCGGCGGGGGGATGGTCGAACAGGTCAAAATCGGCGCCGATTTCGCGCAGGTAATCGCGCATTTCGGCATTTGATCGGATGGCGGCGAGTTTTTTAAACGTGGTCATCTCGGTATGTTCTTTTACGGATTTGTTTTTCGCGGCTGCTTCGCCCAGACCGACTCGAACCAGCGATCCGGTTCGGGGATGGGAGGGCACTGTTCCCAGCGGTTTTCGCACCTCCCCGTATCCGGGTCGAAGCGGGTGAACAGCCGTAAGGAACGGAATTTTTTATCTTCGGGCGCCGCGCGCCATTGGCCGGGGAGCTTCGGGTGAATCGGTTCCGCTTCGGGGGAGAGGACCAGGGAGCTGGCCCGCGATCCGGTCCCGGAGGTGATCTGAGAGAGGATCGCCTCCAGATAGATGATTTGCGCGAAAAGAAGCTGCCTGTTGCGCAGCGATTCGCACCGACACAGCGGTTGGTCGGGCAGGGGAGAAGCCGAAAGCGATTCGTATTGGGCGCGGGCGTGCCGCAGCGCCTCGGCGCATCCGTCTTGCGAGCGCAGATGGCCGGCGAAGCGGGTCATTCGATCTTGGAATTCCCGCCGCTGCCGGCGCCAGTCGGGAATCTCCCCCGCCGCGCGGGCCGACGGGACCGGTTCTTTTAAAGCGGCACGGCAAAGGCGCGCGTCTTCTTTATGGCGGGGGAACGTTCTTTGGGTGATCGCCTCGGCGGCGCGAATGGCGCCGACCTGACCGGCGTTGAGCGCCGATCCGCCCGGGCGGGTGACCCCGTGGGTTCCGGCCACCTCGCCGATCGGGAAGAGACCTTCGACGCTCGTCGATTCCCACCAGGGATCGACCGCCAGACCGCCGTTGTTGTGCTGCGCGCACAGGCGGATTTCGAGCATTTCCTTCGCCAGATCGACCCCGTGATCGCGGTACAGGGCGATCGCCTTGGGATTCATCGCCGCCAGCCGTTCGATCGGGGTGCCGAACAATGCCCCGGATCGGCTTAAATAATCGCGCGGCTCGCTGTCGAGCGCCGAGAAATCGAGCCCCGCCGGGTTGCTTCGGTAGTCGAGAAATACCCGCCGCCGGCGGCAGACGTTCTCGTGAAAGACAAGCATGTCGATCAGCGAGGAACCACTGAGTTTCGCCGCGTCGAACGGCCACTGGTATCCCTTAAGGAACAGCCGCCGAAACAGTTCGCCGCCGGGGAGGAACTCGGTCAAAAATTCCCGCTGGTCGCCGCCTTCCTGGTCGGTCGAGACCACACGGGGGAGAACCTGCATGTAGGTCCCCGAAACGTTCCAGCGAAATTCCCCCCCGCGCCAGGGGGTGAAAGAGGCCAGCCCAAACTGGCTTTCGGGGAGCGAAACCGCCTCGGCCCCCTCGGCCAGAGCCAATCCGATGGCGCCGAATTGACTTTCCGGGTAGACGCTGGCGCGGTACAGGCCGCCGGGACCGCCGACAGCAAAGACGATCGCGTCGGCGCGAAGAACGCGCCGCCGGGCCGTCTTGCGGTGGACCATGACGACGCCGACGACGCGGCGCGGCCGGTCCCCTTGCTGGGCGGCGGTGATCAGCCGCGTTACCATCCAGGGGGCCAGAACACGGATCCTGCGGCGGCGCACCTCCGCCAAAAGGGCGCGGCACATATCGCGCGAAGTGTAAGGGCCGGCGCTGGTGGCGCGCGAACGCGGATCGTGATCGGTCTTGTAGCCGACGTATTCCCCGCAGTCATTCTTCGGGAAGGCGACCCCCAGCTCGACCAGCTGGAAGAACGCCCGTGTCGACAGGGCCGACTCAATCAGCGCCAGCCGGCCGTCAGCCGAGCCCCCGGCGGTGTAGCCGGCGGCCATCAGCGCGGGGGAATCGCTCTGGGCCCCGGTCAGGCCGAGTTTGTAGTAGGTCTGCTTATCGCTGCCGGCGTTGACCGAGGTCCCGAGGCGGACCCCCTCGGTGATAATGACCGGACGCGCCCCCAGGGCATGAAGGCGAAGCGCCGCCGCTAAGCCGGCGGCGCCGCTTCCGATGACCAGAACCGACGTGTGCTGTTTCATTTTAGGCGGTCACCCGTTTCCAGGTCTTAAAGAGGAACAGGCAGCTCAGCGCGGCGACGCCTAAAAGAACCACCGCGGCGAGGTATTTCCCGTAGAGGAGCAAGCCCATCGCGAAGAGGACCGCGTAGACGGCGACACAGCCGATTAAGGAGCACAGCAGCCCCAGCGGAACACCCCACGGTTTGTCCGATTCCGGAAGAGGCGTTCCCTCGCGGCGGGCCTGGTCGATGACATGCTTCCATCCCGGACCGTTGGCGCCGGAACGCTCCAGGAAGGTCACCAGGGTCTTTTGGTCGGTCGGTCGGGTCAGCGCGGTGACCAGC